>NZ_JBIVHR010000098.1:0-20129 GCF_044749305.1 Pseudomonas sp. NPDC089534
TCGCGCCGTCGCTGGCGGCGGGCGGCATGATGTCGTTCGCCCTGTCGCTGGACGATCTGGTGCTGGCCAGTTTCGTGTCGGGCCCCGGCTCGACCACGTTGCCGATGGAAGTGTTCTCGGCGGTGCGCCTGGGCGTGAAGCCTGAGATCAACGCCGTGGCCAGCCTGATCCTGCTGGCGGTGTCGCTGGTGACGTTCCTGGTGTGGTTCTTCAGCCGCCGTGCCGAGGAAGCGCGCCGCAAGGCGATCCAGCAGGCCATCGAAGAAAGCGCTGCCGATTCGTGGAAGCAACCGGACGTGCGCCGCTCGGCCACCCCCGAAGTGGCTTGAATCCGGGGGAGATCACAGTTCTGTGGTTGTCCCCAATCCCTGTGGGAGCGGGCTTGCCCGCGATAGCGGTCTGACATTCAACACATTTGTTGGCTGTTATGACGTCATCGCGGGCAAGCCCGCTCCCACAGGTTTTTATGTGATCAGGAAATCCACGGCGAGTGGCGGATGACCTCAACGAAGTTCATCGGCTTGAACCCCGGCTCCTGATCCTTCAGCACATCGGTCTTCACATTGCCGAACGTGGTCTGCGGGCGGTGGCGCAGGCCGTCGGCGAACGCGCAGATGATGCACTCCTTGAACCCCTCGCCCCGCGGGTGCGCATGCACCACCGCTTCGCGCTGCACGTGGGTGAACGCGGCGTAGTCCATGCCCAGCACGTCCATCTCCACGCCGGCGGTCACCAGCGCCACGGTCGGGCGCAAGTGCTTGGGCACGCCCGGCGTGGTGTGCAGGGCGATCGACAGCCACACCTGCTCGATGTCGTCGTCGCTCAACCCGTAGGGCTTGAGGAAGGCTGCGGCCGCGTTGGCGCCGTCGACTTCGAAGCGCTCGTCGTCGCTGCGGTGGCCTTCGACCAGGCCCAGGTCATGGAACATCGCGCCGACGTAGAGCAGCTCCGGGTCGTAGGCCAGTTGCCGGCGTTCGCCGCTCAGCGCGCCGAACAGGAACACTCGGCGCGAGTGGTGGTAGAGCAGGTCGGATTCGATGTCGCGGATGTATTCGGTGGTGGCGCGGGCCAGTGCGCTGTCGGGGATCTTGATGCCGGCGATGGTGGTGCTCATGGGAGTCGTCCTCGTGGAAAACGCCGTGGCGGCGCTGATGGACAAAGTCTGTTCCCCGCCCCGGAACCGGACAATCGGCCCATGGCTGCGATCCTTGCCAATGCGCCTGCAAATCGTGCCAGCTCGCTTCCGGAGCGAGGATTGGCTAAGGTCTGGGCCCTCGCCACAGGGAATTGCCTGAACCATGAACAGAACCGTCGCCATCGTGGTGTTCCCCGGCGTGCAGTCGCTGGATGTCACGGGCCCCATGGACGTGCTGGCCGAAGCCGGGCGCTTTCTGGCGCCCGAGGATCACTACCGCCTGGAAGTGATCGGCACCGGACACGGGCCGGTGCGCTGCTCCAACGGCTTGGCGCTGACCCCCGACCGGCATTTCAGCGAAGCGTCGCAGGCCTACGACCTGCTGCTGGTGGCCGGCGGGCCGCAGTTGCCGTCCACAACCTTCGGCGAGGCGTTCGACGGCTGGCTGCGCGAGGCCTGCGGGCGCGCACGGCGCTTCGGCTCGATCTGCAACGGCGCATTCATGCTGGCCCGTGCCGGCCTGCTGGAGGGCCGCACGGTGACCACCCACTGGAACGATGCCCAGGCCCTGGCGCAGCTGTGCCCGCAGGCCCGGGTCGAAGCGGACCGGCTGTATGTCGAGGACGGTGCGCTCTACACCTCGGCCGGGGTGACGGCGGGGATCGACCTGTCGCTGTACCTGCTGGCGCGCGACCACGGCGCGGACGTGGCGCTGAACGTGGCCAAGCGGCTGGTGGTGTTCACCCAGCGCGCCGGCGGCCAGTCTCAGTTCAGCCCGTTCCTGGCGCCCCATGCCGAGCCGGAGTCGGCGGTGGCGCGGGTGCAGCGGTATGTGCTGGCCAACCTGAACGGGGAGCTTGCCATCGCTGACCTGGCGAAGGCGGCGAACATGAGTGCGCGCACGTTCTCCCGGGTGTTTGCCCGTGACGCGCAGGTCACCCCGGCGGAGTTCGTCGAGCGGGCGCGGGTGGATGCGGCGCGGGTGATGCTGGAGAGCACCGCCTCGCCGCTCAAGACGGTCGCCTACCGGTGCGGGTTCCGCGATGCGCAGCACATGCGCAATGTGTTCAACCGCAGGCTCGGCGTGACGCCGCTGCAGTTCCGGCAGCACTTTGCGCTGGAGGTCTGAGGGCCTGTCGCACGCTTGAGGGGCTCATCGCGAGCAGGCTCGCTCCCACACTGGGAGTGCGTTGCCCTGTAGGAGCGAGCCTGCTGCGGGCGGCGATCCGACGAGGGGCCGGTCGCCGCGCTGAAGGTTACCGGGCCGCCCGCGCCGGCAGCAGCTTGAGGGTGCTGCGGGTGTTGGCCGTCACTTCCTCGTCGCTGAAGTGCGCCTGCACGTACATCCCGTCCACGTAGGCCTCGGCCTGATCGTCGTAGTGGCTGTCGAACGGCACGCCGCTCTGGCCCACCGGGTTGATGGTCAGGCTGTGGGCCGGGTCGGCGAAGTCGATCAGGCGCCGGGTGGACGGCCCGTAGGTGACCGGCCACGGCGCCGGGCCGATCTTCGCCGAGAGGTTGTTCGGCACCTCGTGGCTGCCCGGTGCGGCGTAGGGGCCGACGTTGAAGATCCGGTCCAGGGGTTTCTGCTGGCCCAGCGGATGGCCGTGGGTCAGGGTGTGCGCCGTGCCCCACTGCCAGCGCGCCGGGTCGTCGCCCAAGGTCTGCTTCAGGTGCGCCATGCTGGCCTGCCACGCGGCCTTGACGGTGTCGGCGCGGGTTTCCTTTTGCGGGGTGGCGCGGTTGTCCCACCACGGCGAGTCGGCGTTCGCCGCCAGGCGCGGCAACGCGGCGTCGATCACCCGGGTCGACAGCAGCGTCTCGAAGAAGTCGTTGCCCAACTCATCGCGCATCGCCGCGTCGGCGAGGTCGTACAGGAACTGGTTGAACACCGTCGCGCTGACCGAGTCCAGCGGATAGTCGCCCTGCCACTGGGCCAGTTGCTCGACCAGCTTGAGCTGCGCCGGGTCGCTCGCCGCCTCACGCAGGACCGGCAGCAGCGGCGCCAGCAGGCGCGGCCCGTAGCCGGTGGCGGTGCCCAGCTGCAGCTTCTGGTTGGCCTCGTTGTCCCACTTCACGTTCTTGTCGGCGAGCTGGCGGTTGAGCTGCTGGCCGCGGTCGGCGAGGTTGTAGTAGCCGGGAATCTCCAGGCCGGTGGGCGACACCGGCTGGAAGTTGGCCGACACGATGTAGCCCCGCGCCGGGTTCTCTTCCTGGGGGTTGGCGCTGAACGGGTAGTAGCCGTCCTTGTCCGCCTGATTGCTGGCGCCGTCGAGGATGAAGCCCGGCTTCACCCCGGCCGGACGTTTGGGCAGCAGGGCCGATGCCCACCAGCCGATGTCGCCTTTGGCGTTGGCGTAGACGATGTTCAGCCCCGGCGCCTGCACCTTGGCCGCGGCGGCGCGGGCCTTGGCCAACGTGTCGGCGCGGTTGAGCTGGTAGAAGCCGTCGAGGATCGGGTTCGGCGTTTCGAGGAAGGCCCACCACATGGCGATGGGCGTCTTGCCGGCGGCGGTGCCGAGGGCATTGTTGACGATCGGGCCGTGGGGCGACTGGCGCAGGGTCAGGGTCACCGGCGCCTGGCCTTTCACCGCGATCTGCTGCTCGCTGCTGACCATGTCCGTCCATTGGCCGCGGTGCCAGACCTGGTTCGGGTTGTCCGGGTTGACCTTTTCGGCCACCAGGTCCAGGTCGTCGTTCTGGAACATGGTCAGGCTCCAGCCGAAGTCCCGGTTGTGCCCCAGGAACGCGAACGGCACCAGCGCCTGGTGATAACCGTACAGCTCGAAGCCCGGCGCCGACAGCTGCGCCTCGTACCACACCGCCGGCACCGCGAAGCGGATGTGCGGATCCCCGGCCAGCAGCGGCTTGCCGCTCTTGCTGCGGCTGCCGGCGATCACCCAGGCGTTGCTGCCTTCGAACTGCGGCAGGCCGTGGTCGATCAGCGCCTGTTCGCTGAGGCGGGCGAGGGTGTTCAGGCCTTGCCAGTCGCCGGCGGCGAGGGCCAGCGCCGAAGGGCTGCGTCCCTTGGCCAGCACGCCCTTGGGCTGCCAGTCGAGGTCGAAGACGTTGAGGTAGTCGGCGCCGAGCCGGTCGCGCACGTAGGTCAGCAACGGCTCGGTGCGAAACGCCGCGGCGAAGCTGTAGGCCATGTAGCCGGCGACGCTGATGCTGTCCTCGGCGGTGAACGGCCGCTTGGGGATGCCCAGCACGTCGAACTCGATGGGTGCGGCGTGGCTGTCCTGATACTGGTTGATGCCGTCCAGATAGGCTTCCAGGGCTTTCCACGCCGGTGACTGGCGGTCGAGGCCGGCGACGTAGCTGGCGGCCCGCTCGCGGATGCGCAGGCTGCGGAACAGTTTGTCGGTGTCGAGCAGCTTGGGCCCCAGCACTTCGGCCAGCTCGCCACGGGCCAGGCGGCGCATGGCCTCCATCTGGAACAGCCGGTCCTGGGCGTGCACGTAGCCGAGGGCGCGGTAGAGGTCGGTTTCGTTTTCGGCGCGGATGTGCGGCACGCCGCGCTCGTCGTAGCGCACGGTCACCGAACCTTGCAGGTTGCGCAGCTCCGCCTGGCCCTGACGCGTCGGTTGCTTGCTGTAGACATACCCGCCGGCGGCGATCAGCAGCGCGACGATGAGCAAGGCAAGAACGGTGAAGACGCGTTTCATGGTGACTCCTTGTGCGTTCGGGATCCCCGCCCGTGGGGGCCGTCAACAATTAGCACAGACCTCGTGCGCCGTGCATCGCTGTCTTTCGAAAAGTCCGGAATGCCTTACGGCCCGTCCGCCGGCCACGGGCAGTAGCAGCCGACCGCCAGCGTGTGGGTGGCGTTGACCGGACGGTCTTCGCTGAGCGCATTGAGGATCGGTTCGATGAAGCTGTTGGCGGAGTTGCAGGTCAGGCCTTCGCTGTACGGCCCGAAGTACGCCAGCTTGCCGCTGCGGTCCCAGATCGCCACCGCCGGGCTTGCGGGGATCTGCTCGGAGCCGGGCAGCACCGCGATGGTCTTGAGGTTGCCGAGGGTGGCGGGCAACTGGCCGTGGCTGCCGGCCTTCTGCACCGCGAAGAACTCCACGCCCTTGGCGCTGAAGCGCTCGACCATCTCCGTCAGGTGCTGCTGGTTGCCGACGTTGCAGGGGCAGGCCGGATCCCAGAAGTGCACCAGGCGGATGCTGCCGGGGCCGGCCAGGTCGTCCGGCAGGCGCAGCGGGTCGCCGGAGAACACCGCCGTGTGCGAGCTGAAGGCGCGCAGGTAGCGGCCCTGGAACCAGTCGTAGGCCGCCCACAGCACCCCGGCGCACACAAGCGCGAGCAGGCTGGCGAACAGCGCGGTACGGTAGGGCGGACGCATGGTTTTCGATCCTCGAAGGCCGGCTAGCTTGCCATGCCTGCCGCGACAGATGAATATCGCAGGCCGATAAAGTCTGTTCACCGTTCTGGAAGTGCCCATGTCTGCGACCTTCAACCCCGATCATCTGCGTGCCGGCCTGCGGCCCCTGGCCCAGTGGCAGCCGCTGTCGGACGAGGCCAAGGCGTACCAGCGGTTCTACCGCACCGACTTCCCCGAGCGTGACGTGTGGCGCGGCATGGGCCGCTTCGAGGTCGACGGCTATGAGCTGGTCAGCCATTGCTGGTGGCCGGAGACGGCCAAGGGCACGCTGTTCCTGCTCCACGGCTTCTACGACCACACCGGGCTCTACCGGCACGTGATCGCTTGGGCGCTGGACCAGGGCTTCGCGGTGATCGCCTGCGACCTGCCGGGGCACGGGCTGTCGAGCGGCGAGCGGGCGAGCATCCGCGACTTCTCCGAGTACCAGGACGCCCTGCACGGACTGTTCGCCGAGGCGCGCTCGATCGCGTTGCCGCAGCCGTGGCACCTGTGCGGGCAAAGCACGGGCGCGGCGATCGTGGTCGATCATCTGCTCGACCAGAGCGTCGAGAGCCCCGCCCAGGGCCAGGTGATCCTGCTGGCGCCGCTGGTGCGGCCGCGGGCCTGGGGCTGGTCGCAGCTCAGCTATTACCTGCTGCGGCCCTTCGTCCGGGGCATCGCGCGGCGCTTCAGCGAGAACACCAACGACCCGGCGTTCCTGCCGTTCCTGCAGGCCGACCCGCTGCAGCCCAAGCGCCTGCCGACCCGATGGGTCGGCGCGCTGTCGCGCTGGATCGAGCGCATCGAATACGCCCAGAAGAGCCCGCGCCGGCCGCTGATCGTCCAGGGCCAGGCGGACATGACCGTGGACTGGCCGCACAACCTTCAGGTGCTGAAATGGAAGTTCGACCGGCCGCAGATCCTGATGCTGCCGCAGGCGCGGCATCACCTGGCCAACGAGGTGGCGGAGATGCGCGAGGAGTATTTCGAGTTCCTGAGCAAGCGCATCAAGGGCAGCCAGCGGTAGCGGCCTTGCGGGCCAGCCCGCGTGCATGACGCAGATCCCCTGTGGGAGCGAGCCTGCTCGCGATGGCGGCGGCCCATCCGGCATCGGGGTGTCAGACAGACCGTTATCGCCAGCAGGCTGGCTCCCACAGTGTCTGTCTGAGCCGCCCATTCTCTGTGGGTGCGACGATTCGACTTGCCAGCGATAGGGCCCTGTCAGGCGATACGGATCACTGGCTGAGGTTCGACGCGCTCTGGCCCACCGCCAGCCCCGCCCGGATCGCCGCCAGCGCCGCCTGGTAATAGGCCTTGCCCTCGGCCGATTCGGCGAAGGTCGCGAACTCTTCCAGCTCTTCGTCCGACAGGTCGCGGTAGACGTACAGCAGCGTGTTGTTCAGGTCGGCGCCGATCTGGTCCATCAGCCGCTGACGCTGGCCGTCGAGCATGCCCTGGGCCTGGCCGGCGCCGAGCAGGCCGGGAATCATCGAGCTGAGGCTGTCGGCCGCCACGCCGGCGATCGCCAGGCTGACTTCGGCGCCGGCCTCGCGGGCGGGCAGCGCCTGGGCCAGGTGCCCGATGATCAGCAGGCGGCTGTCGCTGGCCGGCATCTTCGGCAGGCCCTTGGCGTTCTTCGCCAGTTGGTCGCGGCGGGTCGCCAGCAGTTCGGCGGCGACGATCTTCTTGCCCAGGGGCGACTGGAAAAAGGACAGGGCCGGTTTCGGGTCGGCGAGGTTCTGGCGCAGTTGCGCTTCGGCGCGCCGGTCCACGGCCTGGGGGGCGAAGCGCTGGTTGCTGTTGCTCACCAGGGCCTGGAACACCGCCGGCGGCAGGCTGCTCTGGTAGCGCTGCTGCGCGGCGCTGAGGGCGTCGTTGAAATGCGCTCGCTGCTCCGGCCAGCCGGCGACCTTGTACAGCTGGTCGTGGCTGTCTGCCCAGGCGGGCAACACGCAGAACATCAACAGTGAGAAAAACAAACGGCGCATAAGGACTCCTGTCAGCAGCCGACTATTCTCCGTGCGGTGCCGGTACTTGTCGAGAATTCGTATCAGGCCGCCGCGTGGCTCTGTCGGATTTCTCGCCGCCGGCATACTATGCGCGCCATGCCCATATCCTCTGATCACCCGCTGCTGCAGCGCATCGTCGACGACCTCGCCGACCATGGCTGGTCGCAGCAGAACATATTCCTGCCCCAGGACCTGACCCGCGCGCTGGCGGCCGAGTGCCGCAAGCGCGCCGCCGAGGGCGAGCTGGCGCCGGCGGCGGTCGGGCGCGGTGCCTCCACGGAAGTCCGTGAAGGCATTCGCGGCGACCATATCCAGTGGCTCGAGCCCGGCCAGGACGCGGCCAGCGACCGCTACCTGAACCTGATGGACAGCCTGCGCGAGGCGCTCAACCGGGGACTGTTCCTGGGGCTCGAAGACTTCGAGTGCCACTTCGCCCTGTACCCGCCGGGGGCGTTCTACCGCCGGCACGTCGACCGTTTCCGCGACGACGACCGGCGTGCGGTCTCGGCGGTGATCTACCTCAACGACGCCTGGCTGCCGGAGGACGGCGGCCAACTGCGCATGTACCTGGACGACGAACGCATCCACGACGTGCAGCCCACGGGCGGCTGCCTGGTGGTGTTCCTCTCCGGCGACGTGCCCCACGAAGTGCTGCCGGCCAACCGCGAGCGCCTGTCGTTGACCGGCTGGTTCCGCCGTCGCGGCAACGAGCCGTTCTGAGATGGAGCGGATCCTGGTCAGCCGCTGCCTGCTCGGCCATCCCGTGCGTTACGACGGCGGGGCCGGCGGGCCGTTCGGCCTGCTGGAGCAATGGGTGGCCGAGGGGCGCGTGGTGCCGACGTGCCCGGAGGTGGCCGGCGGGCTGCCCACGCCCCGGGCGGCGGCGGAGATCCCGGGCGGGCAGGGCGCTGAGGTGCTCGACGGCGCCGCTGCGGTCATCACCACCGACGGCGAGGATGTCAGCGCGCAGTTCCTGTCCGGGGCGCAGCAGGCGCTGGAGCTGGTGCGCCGCCATGGCATCCGGATCGCCGTGCTCAAGGCCAACAGCCCGTCCTGCGGCAACCTGCTGACTTATGACGGGACGTTCAGCGGGGTGAAGGTCTCAGGCGAAGGGGTCACCGCGGCGCTGCTCAAGCGCCACGGCGTGCAGGTGTTCAACGAGCTGGAACTGCCGCAGGCCGCCGAGGCCCTGGCAACGCTCGACTGACCTGCGGCGCTGCCGCCATCGCCAGCAGGCTGGCTCCCGCAGGAATCCAGGCTGAATGCAGCGTCTGCGGTCACCGCGGAACTATGTGGGAGAACTATGTGGGAGCCAGCCTGCTGGCGATGACGACAGCCAGGGCGCCGCAGGGCCAACGGCATCACGGGTGTTCGGCGGACTGCTCCAGCCACTTCTGCGTCAGCGTCGCCAGCCGCCCGTCCGCCTTGATCCGCTGCAACGCGTTCTCCAGGCTCGCGTGGAACGCCGGATTGCCCTTCTGGTACGGAATCGCCAGCGCCACCGGCGCCTCGTCCTTGGGCTTCTCTTCGGTCAGCGCCTGCACCAGCACCAGCGGGCGCGGTTGTTCGTCTTTCTTGGCCAGCAGCTGCGGGTTGACCTGGCCGTAAGGTTCGCTGACGTCGAAACGATCCTTGAGCGCCGGGGTCAATGCCATGTGGTTGAGGGCAATGTCGTACTTGCCGCTCTCGACGCCCTGGAGCAGATCGCCTTCGTCGGTGACGGTGAAGTCGGCCCGCACATCCAGCTCGTTGGCCAGCAGTTGCCCCAGCTCGACCTCGAACCCCGCGAGCGTGTCGCCGTCCTTGAAATTGAAGGGCGGTGTATTAGCCTCAAGGGCGATGCGCAACTCGCCGCGGTCGTTGATGTCATCCATCAGTTCGGCATGGGCCAGGGGGCTCAGAAGGGGAAGCAGGCAGATCAGGCCAGGCAGGAAACGCATGGTCACTCCTTTGAAATCATTGTCGCGGCCTGATGTTCAGGCTCGCTTTGCTATGGTTGACGAGTGCCTTCGACAACGAATGGTCATGAAGTTGTCATGACCGCGCGGATTTTACGGAAAAACTGGAGAAGAGAATGCAGACATTCATGCTACGTGCCGTTTTCGCCGGCCTTGCGCTGAGCGCCTCGATGCTGGCCAACGCCGCCACGCCGGCGCCTGCGGGGGCTTCGGTGAACATTGTCGAGCCGACCAGCGGCGCTGTCGTGGAAGGCAAGTTCAAGGTCAAGTTCGAAGTCAAAGGCATCGCGCTGGCGCCGGCGGGGGATCCGACCGCCAACACCGGCCACCACCACCTGCTGGTGGACGCCAAGGGCATCGTCCCGGCGGGCCAGGTGATCCCGACGGACGACAACCACAAGCACTTCGGCAAGGCCCAGACCGAAACCGAGCTGGAGCTGAAACCGGGCAAGCACACCCTGCAGCTGGAACTGGGCGACAAGAACCACATGGCGTTCGACCCGCCGATCGTCTCGGAGAAGATCACCATCACGGTGAAATGACGGTTCTGCGGGCATGAAAAAGGGAGCTCCGAGGAGCTCCCTTTTTTTGTCGCTCAGCGGCCGGTCAGAACAGCACGCGGCTGCGGATGGTGCCGTTGACGTGCTGCAGCTTCTCTTGCGCCAGCTCCGAGTACTCGGCGTCGACGTCGATCACCACGTAGCCGACCTTCTCGTTGGTCTGCAGGAACTGACCCGAGATGTTGATGCCGTTTTCGGCGAAGACCTTGTTGATCTCGCTCATCACGCCCGGAACGTTCTCGTGGATGTGCAGCAGACGGTGCTTGCCCGGGTGGGCCGGCAGGGCCACTTCCGGGAAGTTCACGGAGGATACCGACGTACCGTTGTCGCTGTACTTGACCAGCTTCTCCGCCACTTCCAGGCCGATGTTGGCTTGCGCCTCGGCCGTCGAGCCGCCGATGTGCGGGGTCAGGATCACGTTGTCCAGGCCGCGCAGCGGGCTTTCGAACTCTTCGTCGTTGGAGCGCGGCTCCACCGGGAACACGTCGATGGCGGCGCCGATCAGGTGCTTGTCCTTGATCGCGGCGGCCAGGTGGTCCAGCTCGACCACGGTGCCGCGGGCGGCGTTGATCAGGATGCCGCCCTTCTTGATGGCGCGGATTTCCTTCTCGCCGATCATCCACTGGGTGGCGGCGGTTTCAGGCACGTGCAGGGTGACGATGTCGGACATGCCCAGCAGCTCGTGCAGGTTGCCGACCTGGACCGCGTTGCCCAGCGGCAGCTTGGTCACGGTGTCGTAGAAGTACACCTGCATGCCCAGGCCTTCGGCCAGGACCGACAGCTGGGTGCCGATGGAGCCGTAGCCGACGATGCCCAGCTTCTTGCCGCGGATCTCGAAGGAGTTGGCTGCGGACTTGATCCAGCCGCCACGGTGGCAGGAAGCGTTTTTCTCGGGGATGCCGCGCAGCAGCAGGATCGCTTCGGCCAGCACCAGTTCCGCCACGGAGCGGGTGTTGGAGTACGGCGCGTTGAACACGGCGATGCCGCGCTCGCGGGCCGCTTCCAGGTCGACCTGGTTGGTGCCGATGCAGAAACAGCCAACCGCCACCAGCTTCTTCGCGTGATCGAAGATCTCTTCGGTCAGTTGGGTGCGCGAGCGGATGCCGATGAAGTGAGCGTCAGCGATCTTTTCCTTGAGCTGGTCTTCCGGCAGGGAGCCTGTGAGGTACTCGATGCTGGTGTAGCCCGCCGCCTTGAGGACGTCGACAGCCGATTGGTGGACGCCTTCGAGGAGAAGGAACTTGATCTTGCTCTTGTCGAGAGAAGTCTTGCTCATCTGCGTAAACCTGTATCCCGGAGAAAAATGGCAGGAAATGGTCAACAGATGCTGACCCGGACGGCAGGAAAGCCGTCACCGCAGAACCGCCGTTGGGCACTGGCCTGCGGGGTCGGTATGCTAGCATAGCCACCCCGCTAATCACTCATTCCTGCGACGTGAAGCGTCTTCAGGATGACCATGAATTGTTCGAGAGTTCTGTCGATGACCAATCCTGCCCTGATTGATGAACTGAAGACCCTGGTCGAGCCCGGCAAAGTCCTGACCGACGCCGACTCCCTGAACGCATACGGCAAGGATTGGACCAAGCATTTCGCCCCGGCGCCGAGCGCCGTCGTGTTCCCCAAGACCATCGAACAGGTGCAGGCCATCGTGCGCTGGGCCAATGCGCACAAGGTGGCGCTGGTGCCGTCGGGCGGGCGCACCGGGCTGTCCGCCGCCGCGGTGGCGGCCAACGGCGAGGTGGTCGTGTCGTTCGACTACATGAACCGCATCCTCGACATCAACCTCACCGACCGCACCGCCGTCTGTCAGCCGGGCGTGGTCACCGAGCAGCTGCAGAACGCCGCCGAGGAGCATGACCTGTATTACCCGGTGGACTTCGCCTCCGCCGGCTCCAGCCAGATCGGCGGCAACATCGGCACCAATGCCGGCGGGATCAAGGTCATTCGCTACGGCATGACCCGCAACTGGGTCGCGGGCATGAAAGTCGTCACCGGCAAGGGCGACGTGCTGGAACTGAACAAGGACCTGATCAAGAACGCCACCGGCTACGACCTGCGGCAGCTGTTCATCGGCGCCGAGGGCACCCTGGGGTTCGTGGTCGAGGCCACCATGCGCCTGGACCGGGCGCCGAAGAACCTGACCGCGATGGTGCTCGGCACCCCGGACTTCGACTCGATCATGCCGGTGCTGCATGCCTTCCAGGGCAAGCTCGACCTGACCGCCTTCGAGTTCTTCTCCGACAAGGCGCTGGCCAAGGTGCTGGGCCGCGGCGACGTGCCGGCGCCGTTCGAGACCGACTGCCCGTTCTACGCGCTGCTGGAGTTCGAGGCGACCACCGAAGAGGTGGCCAACCTGGCCCTGGAGACCTTCGAGCACTGCGTGGAGCAGGGCTGGGTGCTCGACGGCGTGATGAGCCAGAGCGAAACCCAGTTGCAGAACCTGTGGAAGCTGCGCGAGTACATCTCCGAAACCATCTCCCACTGGACACCGTACAAGAACGACATTTCGGTCACCGTGGCGAAAGTCCCGGCGTTCCTCCAGGAAATCGACGCGATCGTCGGCAAACACTACCCGGATTTCGAAATCGTCTGGTTCGGCCACATCGGCGACGGCAACCTGCACCTGAACATCCTCAAGCCGGACAGCCTGAGCAAGGACGAGTTCTTCGCCAAGTGCGCCACCGTCAACAAGTGGGTGTTCGAGACCGTCGAGAAGTACAACGGCTCGATCTCCGCCGAACACGGCGTGGGCATGACCAAGCGCGATTACTTGACCTACAGCCGCTCGCCGGCGGAAATCGAGTACATGAAAGCGGTCAAGGCGGTGTTCGACCCGAACGGCATCATGAACCCGGGCAAGATCTTCGCGGTTTGAGCGCAACCCTTGTGAATCAATGAAGGCAGGAGTCGGTAAATGAGCTATCAGCACCAATACGTCGACGGTACGCGGATTCACTTCCCGCTGGGGAAAGTGGTGTGCATCGGCCGCAACTACGCCGAACACGCCAAGGAACTGGACAACCCGGTGCCCACCGAGCCGCTGCTGTTCATCAAGCCCGGCAGTTGCGTGGTGCCGCTGGAGGGCGGGTTCAAGATTCCGACCGAGCGCGGTTCGGTGCACTACGAGGCCGAGATCGCCGTGCTGATCGGCAAGCCGCTGTCCACCCGGCCGAGCCGCGAGGAAGTGCTGGACGCCATCTCCGGCTTCGCCCCGGCGCTGGATCTGACCCTGCGCGACAAGCAGGCCGAGCTCAAGTCCAAGGGCCTGCCGTGGGAAATCGCCAAGTCCTTCGACGGCGCGGCGGTGATCGCACCGTTCGTGGCCGCCGGCACCTTCGCCGACCTGACCGACATCGGCATCCGCCTGACCATCAACGGTGAAGTGCGCCAGGACGGCAACAGCAGCGCGATGCTCAACCCGATCGTGCCGATGATCCAGCACATGGCCGGCTGTTTCTCCCTGCAGGCCGGCGACGTGATCCTCACCGGCACGCCGGTGGGCGTCGGGCCGCTGAACGTCGGCGACGACATCGTGCTCGAACTGCCGGGCGCCAGCCGCTTCACCAGCAGCGTGCGCTGATCCGTCACTGCCGCTGACGCCATCGCCAGCCTGCTGGCTCCCACAGGGTCTTGGGGCCTGTCAGGTATCTTGCGGATATCGGGGCCCCTCTGTGGGAGCCAGCCTGCTGGCGATTCGGTGGATCAGCCACCGCAAGGGATGGATCGGTGCAGCGGCCCCCCCCCCACAGGCAAGGCAATCCCGCCATTTGCCGTTTTTTTCACATCCTGTCCGGATAATTCGGTTCATTCTGGCGTCTGAGCCTGCCCGTTTGTGCTATTACCCTTAGCCTGAATTTCCGGAACGCGTCCTTTGATGTCATCTCAATCGCTGCCCAAGCTCAAATTCGCCCGCCGTTCGCGGTTCGTCATGCGCTGGTATTCCTGGTTGCTGCTGGTGGGCGTCATTGCCTATGGCCTGGCGTATGCCATGCACTGGGATGACCGCGGGCTGCTTTGGGTGAAGGAGCGTTTCGAGAGCCCCGCCGAGCAGAAGGAAAGCATCTGGCTTCCCGACTACCGCGCGGTGATCGACGCCAAGCTGTTGCCGGGGATGGAAAAGGACGAGGCGTCGGACCTGTCCTACGACCCGCAGACCAAAACCCTGTTTTCGGTGATGGGCAAGAACCCGTTCCTGGTCGAGCTGACCCTGCAGGGCGACGTGCTGCGCAAGATGCCGCTGGTGGGCTGGAGCAACCCGGAAGGCGTCACCGTGATGGAGAACGGCCTGATGGCCATCGTCGACGAGCGCGACCACCTGCTGTCGATCGTCAAGGTCGATGCCGCCACCCGCGAACTCAAGCGCGACGACTATCCGAAGTACGACCTGGGCCCGTCCAAGGACCAGAACAAGGCGTTCGAGGCCATCACCTGGGACAAGCGCAACCAACGCCTGCTGCTGGGCGAAGAGCGCCCGCCGGCGCTGTTCACCTGGAGCAGCGACGGCAGCCAGACCCTCAAGGGCGACAAGCAGAAGCTGCCGAGCGACGAACTGGATCTGCGCAACCTCTCGGCCCTGGCCGTCGACCCGCGCACCGGCCATACCCTGGCGCTGTCCGCCGATTCGCACCTGCTGCTGGAGCTGGACGAAAACGGCGAGCAAGTCAGCTTCATGACCCTGCTCGGCGGCTTCAACGGCCTGAAGAAAACCATCCCCCGCGCCGAAGGCGTGACCATGGACGAGGCGGGCACGCTCTACATCGTCAGCGAGCCGAACCTGTTCTATCGCTTCGAGAAGCAGAAGTAGCCGCAGCGTTCAGGGCTTGCGGTTGTCCTCACGAGCAAGTGGCCATTAAGCTTCAGTTCAGACGGGCGTGATATTTCATCCGCCTGTTTTGATGCCGAGCCCCTCCGAATGCGCCGATTCGCCCGTCCCAAGCCTTTGTTCATCCTCCTGTCCGTGGCCACCCTGATTGCGCTGATCGCCGTCGGGCAGTACCTGCGCCTGTTCGAGCGGGCCTGGTTCAACCTGCATGCGCTGTGGCAGCCGCAAAGCGCCGAGGCCATCGGCCTTGACCGCTACCGGGTGGAGATCGAGGCGAAAACCATCGACGGGCTGGACGAGGACGTGTCGGCCCTGACCTTCGATCCGGTGCGCAAGAGCCTGTTCACCGTCACCAACAAGAACGCCGAACTGATAGAGCTGTCGCTGGACGGCCGGATCCTGCGCCGGGTGGCGCTGATCGGTTTCGGCGATCCGGAAGCCGTGGAGTTCATCAGCGCCGACACCTACGTCATCACCGACGAGCGCCAGCAGCGGCTGATCAAGATCCACCTGGAACAGGACACCACGTTCCTCGATGCGGCCGAGGCGGAGCAGATGACCCTCGGCGTGCACATGAGCGGCAACAAGGGGTTCGAAGGCCTGGCCTACGACTCGGTGGGCAAGCGTCTGTTCGTGGCCAAGGAGCGGGATCCGATGCTGATCTATGAAGTGCACGGCTTTCCGCACTTCAATCCGGAAAAGTCCTACGCGGTGCATGTGATCAACAATCCCAAGCGCGACGCCGGGATGTTCGTGCGGGACCTGTCGAGCCTGCAGTACGACGAGCGCAGCGGCCATCTGCTGGCGCTGTCCGACGAGTCGCGGCTGATTCTGGAGCTGGATGTGGACGGGCGTCCGCTGAGCACGATGTCGCTGAGCGGGGGGCGGCAGGGTCTGAAGAAAACCGTGCCGCAGGCCGAAGGCATCGCGATGGATGACGACGGGACGCTGTATCTGGTGAGCGAGCCGAACTTGTTCTACGTCTTCAGGAAACCTGCGCAAAACTAATTCGCACCCAAAAACACTGTGGGAGCGAGCTTGCTCGCGATGAGGGAGTTTCAGTCACTGAACAGGTCGACTGACACACCGCTATCGCTGGCAAGCCAGCTCCCACAGGTTTTTCATCTGCCCAGAAAAATGTGGGCAGTTTTGGGTTACTCAGCCTTCAGGGTCTTCACGCCTTCAGCGGTGCCCAGCAGCAACAGGTCCGCCGGACGCGCCGCGAACAGGCCGTTGGTGACCACGCCGACGATGGCGTTGATCTGCGCTTCCAGTTCCACCGGGTTGGTGATCTGCAGGTTGTGCACGTCGAGGATGATGTTGCCGTTGTCGGTCAGCACGCCTTCGCGGTAGACCGGATCGCCGCCGAGCTTCACCAGTTGGCGGGCGACGTGGCTGCGGGCCATCGGGATGACTTCCACCGGCAGCGGGAACGCGCCGAGCACCGGCACCAGCTTGCTGGCGTCGGCGATGCAGATGAAGGTCTGCGCCACGGCGGCGACGATCTTCTCGCGGGTCAGGGCCGCGCCGCCGCCCTTGATCAGGTTCAGGCGGGCATCGCTTTCGTCGGCGCCGTCGACGTAGAACTCCAGGTTGCTCACGGTGTTGAGCTCGTACACCGGGATCCCGTGACCCTTCAGGCGCGCGGCGGTGGCTTCGGAGCTGGCGACCGCGCCGTCGAACGCACCTTTGTGCAGGGCCAGGGCATCGATGAAGCAGTTGGCGGTGGAGCCGGTGCCGACCCCGACGATACTCTTGTCGTCGAGTTTCGGAAGGATGAAGTCGACGGCGGCCTGGGCCACGGCCTGTTTGAGTTGATCCTGGGTCATGCGGGCTCCGGAAGCGGGCAAGGTGAGAACGGAAAGGCCGGCATTATAGCCCCAAGCCGGGGTAAAACCTCGGGATTCGTGTGGTCGTGCGGCCAAAAGCCGGGTTAGACTCCTTGGCCCTGCCCAACCCGCCCAGTGATGCCTTCCGATGCTCGAACAGTACGTCAAAAAGATCCTCACCTCGCGCGTTTACGACGTTGCCGTAGAAACCCCGCTGCAGAACGCCCGCCAGCTCTCCGAGCGGCTGGGCAACGACATCTGGCTCAAGCGCGAAGACTTGCAGCCGGTGTTCTCGTTCAAGATCCGCGGGGCCTACAACAAGCTGACCCAGCTGACCGACGAAGAGCGCGCCCGCGGCGTGGTCACCGCCTCGGCGGGCAACCATGCGCAGGGCCTGGCCCTGGCGGCCAAGGTGCTGGGCGTGAAGGCCACCATCGTGATGCCCAAGACCACCCCGGAGATCAAGGTCGAAGGCGTGCGTTCCCGGGGCGGCAAGGTGGTGCTGCACGGCGACTCGTTCCCGGAGGCGCTGGCCTATTCGCTGAAGCTGGTCGATGAGAAGGGCTACGTCTATATCCACCCTTACGACGATCCGCACACCATCGCCGGGCAGGGCACCGTGGCGATGGAAATCCTGCGCCAGCACCCGCAGCCGCTGGACGCGATCTTCGTGCCGGTCGGCGGCGGCGGGCTGATCGCCGGGATCGCGGCGTACGTGAAGTACCTGCGCCCGGACATCAAGGTCATCGGCGTCGAGCCCGACGACTCCAACTGCCTGCAGGCGGCGATGGCGGCGGGCGAGCGCGTGGTGCTGCCGACGGTGGGCATCTTCGCCGACGGCGTGGCCGTGGCCCAGATCGGCCAGCACACCTTCGACATCTGCAAGGATCACGTCGATGAGGTGATCACCGTCAGCACCGACGAAATCTGCGCGGCGATCAAGGACATCTACGACGATACCCGCTCGATCACCGAGCCCGCCGGCGCCCTGGGCGTGGCCGGGATCAAGAAGTACGTCGAGCAGCGCGGCGTGGCCGGCAAGACGTTCGTCGCCATCGACTCCGGCGCCAACGTCAACTTCGACCGCCTGCGCCACGTGGCCGAGCGTGCCGAGCTGGGCGAGGGCCGCGAAGCGATCATCGCCGTGACCATCCCGGAGAAGGCCGGCAGCTTCAAGGCGTTCTGCGAAGCCATCGGCAAGCGCCAGATCACCGAATTCAACTACCGCTACAGCACCGGCAGCGAAGCGCACATCTTCGTCGGCGTGCAGACCCACCCGGACAGCGACCCGCGCAGCGCGCTGCTGGCGAGCCTGACCGAACAAGGCTTCCCGGTGATCGACCTGACCGACAACGAACTGGCCAAGCTGCACATCCGCCACATGGTCGGCGGGCGCGCGGCGCAGGTGGTCGACGAGGTGGTGCTGCGCTTCGAGTTCCCGGAACGTCCGGGGGCGCTGTTCAACTTCCTCAACAAGCTCGGCGGGCGCTGGAACATCTCGATGTTCCACTACCGCAACCACGGCGCGGCGGACGGCCGGGTAGTGGCGGGCTTGCAGGTGCCGCACGAGGAGCGTCACCTGGTGCCGGCGGCGCTGGAGGCGATCGGCTACCCGTACTGGGACGAGAGCGACAACCCGGCCTATCAGCTGTTTCTCGGCTGAGCGGCTACGCTGATGGGCAGGCCATAAGGAAACCGGATCATGGAAACGTTGACTGCCCTGAAGGTGGCGCATACGGCGGCGACCGCCGTGCTGTTGCTCGGCGCGCTGGGCCTGGGCGCCTGGGTCTTCCTGGCGCGGCGCAAGGGCGACGCCACGGCGGGCAGCCGCACGCTGCAGCGGCCGCGGGTGTTCGTCTGGCTGCTGATGGCGCTGGCGCTGCTGAGCATGCCGTTCACCGGCTGGTGGATGGTGCATCTGGTGGGCTGGCCGCTGGGGCAGACGTGGCTGCTGGCCTCCAGCGTGCTCTACACGGTGGCGGCGCTGGCGTGGTTCTGGCTGCTGGTGCGGCTGAACCGGCTGCGCAAGGCGCCGGGCGGGGTGGGGCGGTTCAGCCTGGCCTTGGCGCTGTTCGGCCTGGTCTGCCTTGTGGCGATTGCCGGGTTGATGGGGGCCAAGCCTGTCTGAGGGCTTGAACCGAGTCGTCCCCATCGCCAGCAGGCTGGCTCCCACAGTTTTCAGATGCCACATTCGTGTTCACTGAAGGTTCCTGCGGGCGCTGGCCTGCCAGCGATGGCGGCATCAGCCGCGCAGGCTGAGCACAGGCCAACCCCGCTTCTGGGCCTCGGCCCGCAGGTTCGGATCCGGATCCACCGCCACCGGGTTCGCCACCTGCTCCAGCAGCGGCAGGTCGTTCATCGAGTCGCTGTAGAAGTAACTGTCCTCCAGCGAATGCCCGGTCTCTTCCAGCCAGCGGTTCAGCCGCGTCACCTTGCCTTCACGGAAACACGGCACGTCGGTGCTGCGCCCGGTGTAGCGGCCGTCCTGCATCTCGCACTCGGTGGCGATCAGGGTCTCGACGCCCAGGCGCACGGCGATGGGCGCGGTGACGAAACGGTTGGTGGCGGTGATGATCACCAGCTTGTCGCCGGCGTCGCGGTGCTGCTTCAGCAGTTCCAGCGCCTTGGGCAGCACGATCGGCTCGATGCAGTCGCGCATGTAGTCGTTGTGCCATTGGTCGAGCACGGCCATTTCGGTGCGGCCGAGGATCTCCAGGCAGAAGTTCAGGTACGCGGCGTTGTCCAGCTTGCCGGCCAGGTAATCCTGGTAGAACTCGTCGTTGCGCGCCTTGTAGGCGACCGGGTCGAGGAAGCCGCGTTCGCACAGGTAGTCGCCCCAGGCGTGATCGCTGTCGCCGCCCAGAAGGGTGTTGTCCAAATCGAAAAGAGCCAGGCGCATTGCAGTTACCCGCTGAAAAGTCAGTGAAAAGGGGACAAGAATACGGTCTTTTCACAAGAGTGCACATAAGCTGGGAACCTTCGTTGCCGCCTTCACGACCTTTGTGGAACAATGCGGCGACATGCGTTTGCGAGGTTGTTGCCGTGATCGACCCCGATGGTTTCCGCCCCAATGTCGGGATCATTCTGACGAATGACGCCGGCCAGGTGCTATGGGCTCGCCGTATCAATCAGGACGCCTGGCAGTTTCCGCAAGGGGGGATCAACCCCGAGGAGACGCCGGAGGACGCCTTGTACCGCGAGCTGAACGAAGAAGTGGGCCTGGAGCGCGAAGATGTTGAAATTCTCGCCTGTACCCGGGGCTGGTTGCGCTATCGTTTGCCGCAACGCCTGGTGCGGACCCACAGCCAGCCGCTGTGCATCGGCCAGAAGCAGAAATGGTTTCTCCTGCGCCTGATCTCCAACGAGCAGCGGGTGCGGATGGATTTGACCGGTAAATCAGACACTTTGTGGGGCCTTTGAGCATTTCGTCGCATTTCGCGAGAACGC
>NZ_JBIVHR010000099.1:0-15079 GCF_044749305.1 Pseudomonas sp. NPDC089534
CACAGTGTCTGGGTTCAACCCTGTATCTGTGAACGACCCGGAACCTGTGGGAGCTGGCTTGCCAGCGATAGGGCCGGCACTGTTGGCATCTCCAGTACCTGCCCCACCGCCAACAGGCTGCCCCCCGCAGGTTCGCAGGCGTCAGGCGCTCAGGCGGGCGGTGACTTCGTTCAGTTGCCCCGACAGCCCGTGCAGGTTCTGGCTGGCGCTTTCGGTGCGCTGGACGTTGTCGAGGTTGGTGCTGGCGATCGAGGTGATTTCGGTCAGGTTGCGCGAGATGTCCTCGGCCACCGACGTCTGTTCCTCGGCCGCCGTGGCGATCTGGCGGTTCATGTCGCGGATCGCTTCCACCGCGTGGGTGATGCGCTCGAGCATGGCGCCGGCCTGGGTCACCTGCTCGACGCTTTCGTCGCTGCGGGTCTGGCCGCTGTCGATGGCGTGGGCGGCGTCCACTGCGCCCGTCTGCACGCTGTGGATGATCTGGTTGATCTCGATGATCGACTCCGCCGTGCGCTGCGCCAGGTTGCGCACTTCGTCGGCCACCACCGCGAAACCGCGTCCGGCCTCGCCGGCCCGGGCCGCTTCGATGGCGGCGTTGAGCGCCAGCAGGTTGGTCTGCTCGGCGATGCCGCGGATCACTTCCAGCACCTTGCCGATGCGGCCGCTGTCGGCCTCCAGGCGACGGATCACCGTGGCGGTGTTGGCGATTTCGCCGCGCATCTGGGTGATGGCGTGAATGGTGTTCTGCATGACCTTCTCGCCCTGCTGGGCGGACTGGTCGGCATCGTCGGCGGCCCGCGCCGCGTCCGCCGCGTGACGGGCGACTTCCTGGGCGGTGGCGGACATTTCGTTCATCGCCGTGGCCACCTGATCGGTGCGGCTGAACTGCTCGTTGGTGCCGCCGGCCATCAGGGTGGCGATGGCGTTCAGCTCGCCGCTGGCGCTGTCCAGATCCTTGGCGCTGCGCTGCAGGTGGCTGAAGGTTTCGGCGAGGAAATCGCGCAGGGTGTTGGCCGCCGCGGCCAGGTTGCCCAGCTCGTCCTGACGGTTGCTGGCCACGCGCTCGGCGAACTTGCCCTGGCTCAACAGGCTGACGTAACCGATCAGTTTGCGGATCGGCTCGACCAGGTTGCGGTTGACCAGCCACAGGCTCAGCAGACCGATCAGCAGGCCGGAGGCGAGCATCACCAACAGGCCCAGCCACACGGTGCGGTCGGCGCTGGCGCTGATCAGCGCCGATTGCTCGGTGCCTTGCTTGCGCAGTTCGACCACCAGCTCGCTCATCTGATCGCTGGCGGCGCGGTCCACGCCCTTGACGGCGGCGTCGCCGGCCGCAGGATCGGCCCCGGCGGCCACGTAGGCGTCGCGGCCCTTCTGGTAGGCGGCGCCCAGCAGACGGTGCTCTTCGCGCAGGCGCTCGATGCGGCTCTTGAGCGAAGGCTCGATGCCTTGCTGGCTGGCCAGTTCACCCAATATGCGCTGCACATCGCGCTGACGCTCCTCGAACTGGCCCCAGTACTTGGCCAGGTCCGCCGGCTGCTTGCCGCGCAGCAAGACGTTCTTCCACTCCTGCACCTGCACCTTGAACTGCAGGTTGGCTTCGTCGATCAATTGCGAGGTGTGCAAGGGGCCGGCGATCAGCTGGCTGTAGCTCTGCACGCCGTTGGACAGGAAATGGAAGCAGGACAGCGCGATCAACAGCATCGCAAGCAAGCTGCCGCTCAGCAGGGCGAGAATTTGCGCTCTCAGGGATTTTTGCAGCATCGCAAGGTACTCATGACAGGGATGAGGCACGCCCGGTAAGACGTGAATGGTGCCGGACATCCGTGTCGGCGGGCCTTGGCTCTTGGCCGAAGGCGCGCAACCTAACCTATGCGTGATCGGCGCACCAGCGGGCTTCTTGAGAAATATCCGACCGCCGGTAAGCCATTGAAACGATGTCACTTTGCCGTCACCTAACCGTCACAAAGCCTCGCCATGATGGGGCACACGTGAGCCTGTCTCTCCCGCGACAGACGCCCTCCCCTGCGAGTCTCCATGAACCACAGCCTCGACCTCGGTCATCGCGACCCCGACCTGTTCGGTTTGCTCTACGGTTTTCGCTTCCGCCCCGGCGAACGCGGCCGCGAAGTCGATTCGGCCACCGCCCTGCGCTGCCTGCAGAACGACAGCGAAGGCGACGAATTCCTCTGGCTGCACCTGAACCTGGCCCACGCCGCGTGCGAGCGCTGGATGAAAAGCCACCTGCAATTGCCCGAGGAATTTTTCGAGGCGCTGCACGAAGGCTCGCGCTCGACCCGCATCGAACATGTCGACTCGGCCCTGTTGGCGGTGGTCAACGACGTGGTGTTCAACCTCAGCAGCATGGTGTCGTCGGACGTCTCGACCCTGTGGGTCTGCGTGCGCGGCAAGCTGATCGTCAGCGCGCGCCTGCAACCGCTGCATTCGGTGGACAAGCTGCGCTCCTCGGTGAAGGCCGGCGAATGCTTCCGCTCGCCGCTGGAGCTGCTGGTGCACCTGCTGCGCGACCAGGGCGAAGTGCTGACCCAGATCGTGCGCAAGACCAGCCTGAGCGTCGATCAGGTCGAGGACGAGCTGCTGTCCTCGCGCCTGTCGACCAACCGCGCCGAGCTTGGCGCCAACCGCCGGGTGCTGGTGCGCCTGCAACGGCTGCTGGCGCTGGAGCCGGGCTCGCTGCTGCGCCTGCTCAACCGCCCGCCGGCGTGGCTGCAGAAGGAAGACGTGAAGGAACTGCGCAAATCGACCGAAGAGTTCGCCCTGATCATCAACGACCTCACGGCCCTGGGCGAGCGGATCAAACTGTTGCAGGAAGAGATCGCCGCCAACGTCAACGAGCAGAGCAACCGCACGCTGTTCACCCTGACCGTGGTCACGGTGCTGGCGCTGCCGATCAACATCATCGCCGGTTTCTTCGGCATGAACGTCGGCGGCGTGCCGCTGGCGCAGGACCCGGAGGGGTTCTGGATCCTGGTGGCGCTGGTGGCGACGTTCACGGTGATTGCCGGGCGCTGGGCGTTTCGCAAACGGCGCGATTACTGAGTCGCCGCCATCGCCAGCAGGCTGGCTCCCACAATGGATTGGAGTGGCCGCTGATCCAGAGTACATCCGCAGTACCTGTGGGAGCTGGTGTCCGCAGAACCCCGGTACACCACAAAACCCTGTGGGAGCCAGCCTGCTGGCGATGGCGTCAGTCCGTCCGGTTCCGGACCAACGGCGCAGCCAATCCACCAAACACTGATCTGCCGCAGTCTCTCTGTAATATTCAGCAACGATCATGGGCGACACTCCTTCCCCCGCTCAGGATTGCCCTCCCATGGCGACGCCCTCCCTGACCGCCGGCCAACCCTCCGTTTCCAGCGGCAGGCCGGCACTCGACAAGAAAACCGGCCCCTTCACCTACGTGGTGTTTTTCGCGGTGCTGGCCCTCGGGCTGCTGTTCACCGCCTACAGCCTGATGCACGACATGCACGAGCTGGGCACGGTGGTCACCACCTGGACACCGTTCCTGCTGCTGGGCGTGGCGCTGCTGATCGCGCTGGGCTTCGAGTTCGTCAACGGCTTCCACGACACAGCCAACGCGGTGGCCACGGTGATCTACACCCACTCGCTGCCGCCGCACTTCGCGGTGGTGTGGTCCGGCTTCTTCAACTTCCTCGGGGTGCTGCTGTCCAGCGGCGCGGTGGCGTTCGGCATCATCGCCCTGCTGCCGGTGGAACTGATCCTGCAGGTCGGCTCCTCCGCCGGCTTCGCGATGATCTTCGCCCTGCTGATCGCCGCGATCCTGTGGAACCTCGGCACCTGGTGGCTGGGGCTGCCGGCCTCGTCGTCGCACACCCTGATCGGATCGATCATCGGCGTCGGCGTGGCCAACGCCCTGATGCACGGGCGCGACGGCACCAGCGGTGTGGACTGGGCCCAGGCGACCAAGGTCGGCTACGCCCTGCTGCTGTCGCCGCTGGTGGGGTTCGGCTGCGCGGCGCTGTTGCTGCTGGCCCTGCGCGCGTTCGTCAAGAACCGTTCGCTGTACAAGGCGCCGGAGGGCGACACCCCGCCGCCGTGGTGGATCCGCGGCCTGCTGATCCTGACCTGCACCGGCGTGTCGTTCGCCCACGGCTCCAACGACGGCCAGAAAGGCATGGGCCTGATCATGCTGATCCTGGTCGGCACCCTGCCGATGGCCTACGCGCTGAACCGCACCATGCCCGCCGACCAGACCCTGCAGTTCGCGGCGGTGGCCGAGGTCACCCAACAGGCGCTGGTCAAGAGCGCGCCGCTGCCGGCCCCGTCCGACCCGCGCCCGGTGCTGTCGGACTACGTGCGCAGCAAGGAAGCGACGCCTCAGCTGATCCCCGCCCTCGCCGCGCTGACCGGGCACATCGGTGAGGAAGTGAAAGGTTACGGTTCCCTGTCCAAGGTGCCCGCCGAGGCCATGGGCAACGTGCGCAACGACATGTACCTGGCCAGCGAAACCATCCGCCTGATGGACAAGAACAAGGTCGGCGGCTTCGACGCCGACACCGCCGGCAAGCTGCAACTGTTCAAGCAGCAGATCGACAACGCCACCCGCTTCATTCCGCTGTGGGTGAAGATCGCCGTGGCCATCGCCCTGGGCCTGGGCACCATGGTCGGCTGGAAGCGCATCGTGGTGACGGTCGGCGAGAAGATCGGCAAGACCCACCTGACCTACGCCCAGGGCGCGTCGGCCGAATCCGTGGCGATGCTGACCATCGGCGCCGCCGACATGTTCGGCCTGCCGGTGTCGACCACCCACGTGCTGTCCTCGGGCGTGGCCGGCACCATGGTCGCCAACGGCGGCGGCCTGCAGATGAAGACCATCCGCAACCTGCTGATGGCCTGGGTGCTGACGCTGCCGGCGGCGATCGTGCTGTCGGGGAGCCTGTACTGGCTGTTCACCCTGATTTTCTGAACCGCCCGCCACAGCGGAAAATCCCGGCCCGCTTCAGGGCCGGGACTCTTTCGCGCATGCCCGCCGGACGCCCGGCCGTCCGATAACCCTGCCATCGAGCACCGACCGCTCAGATTGCGCTTCAGTTTGCCGGCATGATGCCGACTCATAAGTCACTCGATGCATTCAGGGAAAAGAACCGTGAACCTGTATATCAATCAGCTGCAGCAAAAGGCTGACTTCAAAGAAGCCATCTACGCCGGCGACATCTTCCTGAACACCCAACTGCGCGCCGCCCGCCAGCTGTGCGAGTTCGCCCAGGAAAGCATCACCGCCGCGTTCGACGGCGAAACCCGCCACCAGGCGCTGCACACGCTGATGCCGGTGGAAGAGTTCGTGGTGCTGGTGACCCGCCTCAAGGGCCAGTTCACCAACAGCCTGCGCGCCAAGGAACTGATCCTGAGCTTCATCGACGAGATCGGTGTCGACCCGCGCGAATACATCTTCGACGTGCCGCGCATCCGCGTGGTGCCGAACTACGATTACCTGCACGCCGGCGTCAGCTACGCCTACAAGCCGCACCGCGACACCTGGTACGGCAGCGTCGATTGCCAGATCAATACCTGGATGCCGGTGCACACCATTTCCCCGGACCAGACCATGATGATCAACACCGGCTACTTCGATGTGCCGGTGAAGAACTCGTCCGCCCAGTGGAGCCTCAACGACTGGATCAACAACCAGCGCCACAAGGCCAAGGACAACCTCAAGGAAGAAGTCCGCGTGCACCCGGTGCCGCTGGAAGAGATCGACACCGCGGCCGAACTGCGCGTGGCCGGCAACACCGGCGACATGCTGATCTTCTCCGGCTCGCACCTGCACGGCACGGTCGCCAACCACACGCAGCACACCCGTTTCAGCGTCGACTTCCGTCTGATGCACCTCGATGACCTCAAGCACAACCGCGGCGCGATCAACGTCGACAGCGCGTGCCCGGACGTCGGCGCCGGCTTCAAAGACTACTTCCACGCCCACGACTTCTCGAATTTCCAAGGAATCCAGCAATGACCAAGCGTCGCATCACGCCTGCCGAAGCCCAATACAACGAAACCCGCGCCGGCGTCCTCAAGCGCGTGGACGCCGAATACGTGGCCGACGCCCCGTTCGTGTTCGCCAACCGCATCGGCGTCACCGCCGCGCTGTCGCGCATGGAACTGTTCAAGAAAGTCGCCGAGATCCCGGGCGCGATCATCGAGTGCGGCGTGTACAAGGGCAACTCGCTGATGCTCTACATGCACCTGTCGATGATCCTGGAGCCGTACGCGATCAACCGTTCGATCGTCGGCTTCGACACCTTCGAAGGCTTCCAGAGCATCAGCAAGACCGACGATCCGGCCGACGTCAACGAAACCATGTTCTCCGACACCGACCAGTCGCTGATCCAGGACATGATCGACGCCAACGACCTGCTGCGCCCGGTCAACCGCATCCCGCGCTGCGAACTGGTCAAGGGCGACATCGTCAAGACCGTGCCGGAGTGGGTCAAGACCCGTCCTGACCTGGTCGTGGCCATGCTGATCCTGGACACCGACCTGTACGAGTCGACCAAGGTCGCGCTGGAGACCTTCCTGCCGTACATGCCAAAAGGCGCCATCGTGGTGCTGGACGAAGTGGCCTACCGCAACTTCCCGGGCGAAACCAAGGCCCTGCGCGAAGTGCTGGACCTGAACAAGATCGAACTCAAGCGCCTGCCGTTCGATTCGTGCGTGGGTTACTTCCACGTTTGATCGCGTAGCGGGGGCAGTTGCCTTGCGCTGCCCTCACTGACGTATCGCCAGCAGGCTGGCTCCCACAGGGGATCCGGGTGAACGCAACCTTTGTGTTCACCGCAGAACCGTGTGGGAGCCAGCCTGCTGGCGATGGCGCCGGGCCGGCCACCGCCGTTCCCTTCAGCCCTCGCAGGCACCGCGCAGCACCAGCCGCTCGCGCACCACGTCATACGCCCAGTGGTAGACATAGGTGTAGGGCAGGAAGAACAGCAGCACGCCGATGTCGAGCAGGAACGCCTGCCACAGGCTCACCGACAGCCACCAGGCGATCAGCGGCACGCCCATCACCACCAGTCCCCCTTCGAACAGCAGCGCATGCACCACCCGCACCCAGGCGTTGTGGCGGATGCCCAAGCGCTTGAGCACGCGGTCGAACGCGCCGTTGAACACCACGTTCCACACCAGCGCCAGCACGGCGACGACCACGGTGACCACGCCCATGTCGAGCAGCGGCTTGCCCATGATCCAGGCCAGCAGCGGCGTGCAGATAAGAATCGCCAGCACCTCGAAGCCGATGGCCTGGCAAATGCGTTCAGTGATGGATTTACGGGCAGTCATGGCCTGACTCCTTGAGTGATGATGGTTGCCATCATCCAACACCGCATCGATACTTCATAATCAATAACCATCGACCAAGGCGATAGTTCATGGCCTCTCAAGAAGTGCTGCAGGCGTTTGTCCAGGCGGCGACCCAAGGCTCGTTTTCGGCGGCGGCGCGCAAGCTGGGGCGCAGCCAGTCGACCATCAGCGCCGCAGTGGCGAGCCTTGAGATCGACCTGGACCTGGTCCTGTTCGACCGCAGCAGCCGCAAGCCGACCCTGACCCCGGCCGGCCACGTGATGCTGCAACGGGCCGAGGCGATCCTGGCGGCCGGCAGCCGCCTGGAAATGACCGCGCGGCAACTGGCCCAAGGGGTCGAGCCGAAGCTGACGGTGGCGATTTCCGATACCTATCAGTCCGACCGCTTCGAAGCGTCGCTCAGCGCCTTCGAACAGCGTTACCCGGACCTGGAGCTCGAATGCCTGATCGCCGAATGCGACGACCTGATTGCCCTGGTGCAACGGGGACGGGCCCATCTGGCCTTCGTCGAGATGCGTGACCGTTACCCGCCGGACCTGGAATCCGCCACGGTCGATGAACGCACCGAAATCGCGCTGTTCGTTGGGCGCGGACACCCGCTGGCGGCGCTGGAATCGATTGATCCGCAAATGCTGGAGCAGCACCGCGAACTGCGCCTGGCGACCATCGTCAATCCCTATGGCTCCCGCGCCAAGGGCCGCGTCTGGTCGGCGCCCAGCTACCTGATGCTGCTGGAGATGGCCCAGCGCGGGTTCGGCTGGGCGCCGCTGCCGCGCTGGCTGGTGGGGCGCTTCGGCAACGGCACCTTGAGCGAGCTGAACGTGCGCGGCTGGCCGAAACCGGTGTTCGTCGATGCGCTGTGGTCGCGGCAGTTTCCGCCGGGGCCGGCGGGAAGCCGGTTGCTGAGCCAGATGCTGGAATAGCGGCGCGGCCCATCGCGAACAAGCTCGCGCCTACTGGAGAGCGCTTTCCCTTGTGGGAGCGAGCCTGCTCGCGATGGCTTCCCCGCAGGCCACCGCTCAAGCCGCATCGATCGCCGCAGGGCGGTTCACCTGAAAGAACTCATGCAACCCGCGCATCGCCGGCAGCTCCAGCGCCTGCGCCGCATAGCACAGGCCCACCCGCCGGGTCGGCGCCGGCAGGTTCAACGTCCGCACCACCACCCGCCCGTGCCCGACCGCCAACGACTGCGGCAACATCGCCACACCGACGCCCGCCGCCACCATGTGCAGCGCCTGGCGCAATGAGCCGGCATGCCCGGCCACGGCCTGGGGCGATCGGCCGTACAGGGCCATCAGGCGCTGGTGGGACGGATGCTGCGGGCAGGTGATCCAGTCCTCGATGGGCGCCCAGCCGGCCTCCGCATCGGCCATCGGATGATCGGCCGGCAACGCCATCACATAGGGTTCCTCCCACAACGGCAAGAACAGCTCGTCCTCGCAGCACATCTCCTCCACCGCCAGCCGACCGTCGCCGCAGCAGCCCTCCTCCAGCGTCAGCAGCAGGTGCGGCAGGGCCTGACGGGCCATGCGCACGAAGGCTTCGATGTGGCTGGCGGCGATGTCGCCTTCGACGCCCAGGGTCAGCGGCACACGGTGCCCGCCGCTGCGGAACATCCGGCTCAGGGCTTGGGCCTCGGCCACCATGCGCCGGGCCTGCGGGTACAGAAGGCGCGCCTCGTCGCTGACCTCCACCCCGCGCGGCTGGCGCACGAACAAGGTGGCGCCGAGCTCTTCCTCAAGCTGTTTGACCGTCACCGACAGCGTCGGCTGGCTGATGAACAGGCGTTGCGCCGCTGCGGTGATGCTGCGTTCCTCGAACACGGCGAGAAAGGCTTTGAGATGGCGGATATC
Source organism: Pseudomonas sp. NPDC089534 (assembly GCF_044749305.1). Taxonomy (NCBI): domain Bacteria; kingdom Pseudomonadati; phylum Pseudomonadota; class Gammaproteobacteria; order Pseudomonadales; family Pseudomonadaceae; genus Pseudomonas; species Pseudomonas sp. NPDC089534. The sequence goes on from NZ_JBIVHR010000099.1 coordinate 9,189, forward strand.
CATAGAGCGTTCCGATACCAGACAGAGAAATAAGGCATTTTTCAGCCCGTAACGGGCTAAATATACTTCGTCGCACATCCGGCCATTTGTTTTTTTAATCTCAGGAGTGCAACCATGAGCAAGCCATTGATCATCGTCACCGGAGCCAGTTCCGGCATCGGCGAAGCCACCGCCCGCCGCTTGAGCGCCGCCGGCCACCCGCTGCTGTTGCTGGCCCGGCGCATCGAACGCCTGGAGGCTTTGGCGCTGCCGAACACCCTCAGCCGCCGGGTCGACATCACCGACCGCACTGCGCTGCTGGCCGCCGTCGCCGAAGCCGAAACGCAGTTCGGCCCGGCCGACGCACTGATCAACAACGCCGGGGTGATGCTGCTGGGCGAGATCAGCCAGCAGGATCCGGCCCAGTGGGATCGCATGCTTGATGTGAACGTGAAGGGGCTGCTCAACGGCATCCACGCCGTAGTGGCCGGCATGATCAGACGCAAGCGCGGCACGATCATCAACGTCAGTTCCGTGGCCGGGCGCAAGACGTTCCCCAACCATGTGGCGTATGTCGGCACCAAGTTCGCCGTGCACGGGCTGTCGGAAAACCTGCGCGAGGAACTGGCGCCGCACAACGTGCGCGTCACCACCATTGCGCCGGGCGCGGTGGAGACCGAACTGCTGAGCCACACCACGGACGAAGCGATCAAGACCGGCTACCAGGCCTGGAAACAGGAAATGGGCGGCACCGTGCTCAGCGCCGAGGACGTGGCCACCGCGATCGCCTATGCCTATGAGCAGCCGCAGGGCGTGTGCATCCGCGAGATCGTCATGGCGGCGACCCGGCAGCAGGCCTGATGCATCGCTGCCGGCCTTGAGGGCCCCATCGCCAACAGGCTGGCTCCCACAGGGGATAGCGGGTGTGCGCAGGATCTGCGACCACCTTAAAAACCTGTGGGAGCTGGCTTGCCAGCGATGGGGCCGGCACTGGCACCCACAACGGCGATGCGCACCGCAACACCTTGTGGGAGCCAGCCTGCTGGCGATGAGGCCGGCACCGGTACACAAAGCTCAACCCAATTCGCGCAGCCGCCCCTCGATGAACCGTCGCTCCGGCGCCTGCCGGGTCAGCTCCAGTGCCCGCGCATACGCCGTCCGCGCCTCGTCGGTCCGCCCCAGCTGCCGGCAGAACTCCGCCCGCGCCGAATGCGCCAGGTGGTAATCCTGCAGCTCACCGCGCTCCAGGATCCCTTCGATCAGCGTCAGCCCGGCCAGCGCCCCGTCGCGCTTGGCCACCGCCACCGCCCGGTTCAGCTCGATCACCGGCGACGGCGTCGCCCGCAGCAGCACGTCATACAGGCCGACGATCTGCGCCCAGTCGGTCTCGGCCGCCGTCGGCGCCTCGGCATGCACCGCCGCAATCGCCGCTTGCAGGCAATACGGCCCGAACCGCCGGGTGGTCAGCGCCCGCTCGACCAGCGCGCCGCCTTCGGCGATCAGTTGCGCATCCCAACGCGTACGGTCCTGGTTCTCCAGCAAAATCAGCTCACCCTCGGGCGACGTCCGCGCCGCCCGCCGGGATTCGTGCAGCAGCATCAGCGCCAACAGGCCCATGACCTCCGGCTCCGGCAACAGCTCCATCAGCAGCCGGCCGAGGCGTATCGCCTCGCGCGTCAGATCCTCGCGCACGACCTGCGCGCCGTCGGAGGCCGAATAGCCTTCGTTGAACACCAGGTAAATCACCCGCAGCACGCTGTCCAGCCGCTCGGGCAGTTCACTCAGGCTCGGCACCTGATAGGGAATCTTCGCGTCACGGATCTTGGCCTTGGCCCGCACGATGCGCTGGGCGATCGTCGCCGGCGCCGAGAGGAACGCCCGGGCGATTTCCTCGGTGGTGAGGTCGCAGACTTCCCGCAGCGTCAGCGGCACCTGCGCATCCGCCGCCAGGGCCGGGTGGCAACAGGTGAACATCAGCCGCAGGCGGTCGTCTTCCACGTCATCGTCGCTCCACTGGGCCTGTTCCAGCTCCTCCACCTGGGCCAGCAGCCAGGGCCGCGACGCCTTGAACCGCGCGCGGCGGCGCAGCACGTCGATGGCCTTGAAGCGCCCGGTGGACACCAGCCAGGTGCGCGGATTGTCCGGCACGCCGTCGCGCTGCCAGCGCTCGACCGCGACGAAGAACGCCTCGTGCAGGGCCTCTTCGGCGAGGTCGAAATCCCCCAGCAGGCGGATCAGCGTCGCCAGGATCCGCCGCGAGTCTTCGCGGTAGACCTGCTCGACCCGCGCCTTGACCTCTGCGTCCGCCATGCGTCAGACGTTCAGCTGACGGACCGGGCGCACCTCGACGCAACCGACCCGGGCCGCCGGAATGTGCCCGGCGACCTGAATGGCTTCGTTGAGGTCCCGGGCGTCGATCAGGTAGAAGCCGGCCAGTTGCTCCTTGGTTTCGGCGAACGGGCCGTCGGTGACCGACACCTTGCCGTTGCGCATGCGCACCGTGGTGGCGGTCTGCACCGACTCCAGCGCCTCGGCGGCGACCATCCGGCCGCTGCCCTGGATCGACTCGGCATACGCCCAGCATTCGGCGTCTTCGGGGCTGTCGGGCGACGAGTGCAGCAGGCGCTCGTCGCTGTACACCAGGCATAGGTATTTCATCGCTCACTCCTGAACCGGACGGATCAACTATGGCCGCAGATCGGCGCTTTGGCGAACCGCGCGCCGCTTAGGGCTGCACGTCGAACAGGGTCGCGCCGCTCATCGGGTCGAACGGGGCCGACCAGTGCTCGTGGACGATCTTCCAGGCCCCGCCCGTCTGCCGGTAGCACGCGGTGACCCGCATCCAGCAGCTCTGGGTTTCGCCCTTGTCGTTGGTGCCGCCGCAGTTGGCCACCCAATGGGCGAAGGCAATGCTGTCAGCGGTCTCGATGGCGACTTCGTGGAACTCGAAGATGTGCGGGCCGGGGCACATTTCCATGCAGGCGATCCAATGCGCCCGGTAGGCGGCCTTGCCCTTGAATTGCAGGGCCTTGATCGCGTCGAAGGAGACGATGTCGTCGGCGTAGAGGGCCATGACCTTGTCCACGTCCTTGGACATGACGGCCTGGCGGTAGGTGTCGATCAGGGTCTGGATCTGCGCTTGTGCGTTCATGGGTGTGCTCCGTGATGATTGTTGGAAGACACCCTTAGTCGTTCGGCGATCCGCCGGATCGACAGGACTCGAAAATTAAATGTTTCGCGGTCACCCCGCTCGGTAGAATCTGCCGTTCACCTTCGTAGGAAAAAGGAAATTCCCGTGTCAGCCAGACTCGTGCCGTACGACAGCCTGAATGCCGCCCAGCGCCAGCAGGTCGAGACGATCGAAATCCACCCCGGGCAGATCAAGTATTCCGGCGACATCCACACCGCCCTGCAGACCCTGCACACCCATGCAGGCGTGAAGGGCTTTGCCCTGCTGGACGAAGACGTGCCCGTTGCCTTCCTGTTGCTCAAGCGCCCGCCGGCGCTGCCGGACTGGGCCGACGAACACAGCGCCACCCTGCATGCGCTTCAAGTCGACCACCGCGCCCAGGGCCGGGGTTACGGCAAGGCCTGCCTGCAAGCGCTGCCCGAGGCGGCGCGCCAGGCCTGGCCGCAGATCAAGGGCCTGCAACTGGCGGTGGACGCCGACAACGATGCGGCCATCGCGCTGTACGCCCGGCACGGATTCGTCGACAGCGGCCAGGCGATCCTGGGCCGGGTCGGCTACGAACGGCGCATGAGCCTGGTGTTCTGAACCCTCGAGGAACGCACGATGATCGATTCGATTGAAGCCCTGGAGGCCCTCTACGGCCTGCCCCACGAACGGGCGGTGCGCAAGCAGATCGGCTTTCTCAACGAGGACTACCAGGCGATGGTGCGGCTCTCGCCGCTGGTGATCGTCAGTTCCGTCGGCGCCGACGGCCTCGACAGTTCGCCGCGCGGCGACACCGCAGGCTTTGTGCGGATCCTCGACGAACGCACCCTGGCCCTGCCGGACCGGCCGGGCAACAACCGCATCGATACGCTGCGCAACGTGCTGCACGATCCGCGGGTGTCGCTGCTGTTCATCATTCCCGGCATCGGCGAGACGTTGCGGGTCAACGGCACGGCCACCATCAGCGCCGATCCCGAGCTGCTGGCCAGCTTCGCGGTCAACGGCAAACCGGCGCGCACGGTGCTGCTGGTGACGGTGGACGCGGCGTTTTTCCATTGCGCCAAAGCGTTCGTGCGCTCGGATGCGTGGAACCCGGACACCCACCTGCCGCGTTCGGCGCTGCCCAGTGCGGGGGCCTTTCACAAGCGCCTGAACGATGGGCAGTTCGACGCCGAGGCCTATGACCGGGAAGCGCCGGCGCGGGTGCAGAGCTCGCTGTACTGAGCGAGGTCAGGCGGTGTCTTCACTGACGCCATCGCCAGCAGGCTGGCTCCCACATTGGATCGGGGTGACCGCAAACCCTGCCTCCAACCGAGCCCCCTGTGGGAGCCAGCCTGCTGGCGATGGCATCCGCCCAGGCACAACAGGGCCAGGGCAAGACACTGTGGGAGCTCAGAGCGTCAGAACCATCTCATGCCACGCCATCCCGCCATGGTCAGATTCGGACGGTTTGATGTAGGCAAAGCCGAACCCGGCGTACAGCGGGATGTGCCGTTCCTTGCACATCAGATGGATCGTCGCCTTGCCCAGGCCGCGCATGCGCTCGATGAAGGCGGTCATCAGCAGCTTGGCCAGGCCTTGCCCCTGATAGTCCGGGTGCACCACCACCGACATGATCACCACGTTGGGGCCGGCCGGGTCATGGCCGATCAGTTCCTTGAAGGCCTCGTCCGACATCTGCACCTCGAACGCCGCACCGGAATTGACGAACCCGGCCACGACGCCGTTCACCTCGGCGACGATGAAACCGTCCGGCCAGGTGGCGATGCGGGTGGCGATCTTCTCGCGGGTGGCGGCCTCGTCGCCTTCGTAGGCGAGGGTTTCGATGGCGTAGCAGCGATCCAGGTCGGCGGCGGTGACGTGGCGGATGACGGGGTTCATGGCAGCTCGGAATCAGTGACGGCAGGGCCGCCAAGGATAAAGGAATAAGGTGTTCATATCGATCCGCTAGGGCTGCGTAAAGCCTGCGTATAAGCGCTTTTCTTCGGATTCGGGACGGTCTATCTCTGACGCCTGTCTCTGATCACCCGAGGGGGGAACTGTATATGAGCAGCGTGGAAATCGGTTTGTTGATGGTGTTGGGCATCAGCTTCTTCGGCTTCGTCACCCTGGGCATCGACCTGTTGCGCGCGCGACGGATCAAGGGCAAATGAGGCTCGACCGGCAGCGCGAAACGGATTCGCGCTGCCGGTTGCCGATCAGGTTTTCTTTTCGACCGGGACGCAGATTTCCAGCTTGCCGGTCTTGAGCTTCGGATTGAAATCGGCGCTGTAGCGTTCCAGCTCCGGGGCGTTGAGCCCTTTGTACTCGGACGCCGGCAGCCAGGTGTTGTAGATGTAGTCAATGGTCTGCGGCAACAGATCCAGCGAACCCTTGTGTTCGAACACCGCGTACTGGCGCGGAAGGATTTCGATCCACGGATACTTTTCCTGCGGGAAGTCATCCAGCTTGCGGATTTCGACCCCGGCCATGTAATCGAAACCGCCGTTGCCGTCGAAATTGCTGCAAACGCCGTAGGTCACTTCGCCCTTCTGCCCCGGAATGTTTCCGATGTGCGGGATCAGTTTTTCCCATAGCGCGGGGATGTCTTGAACAGTCTCTTTGGTAAAGCGATCGCGAAAGCCTGCAATCAGCAGGAAATGTCCATGTTCGAAGCGAGGCTCAGCCACTTCGACGCGTTTCTGCTCATCCATGACTCGACTCCTTGAACGAAAAAAGTGGGTTCGGCTGGGAGTAT
>NZ_JBIVHR010000099.1:15089-19310 GCF_044749305.1 Pseudomonas sp. NPDC089534
GGGTTTGGCTTCTATACTCCCAGCCAAACCCGATTCGCACATTCACAGCGAATGCAGGGCCTCGGCGGCGCCGGAACCGACGAATTCGTTATAGCCGGATACGATCACGTAGATTGCGAAATAGCAGAAGATCGCTGCAGATGCCAGGTAGGAATAGCGCAACAGCTTGTCGCCCAGCAGCTTGCCGCCATGGCTCGCGGCGAAGCACAGCCCCGCCGACCACAGCAGCCCGGCGCACAGGAAGCCGCCGAGGAACAGCGCCGAGCTCAAAGGGCCGCCGCCACCGGAGCGGGCGATCAGCGTGCCGCCCACCGCCGCGAACCAGAGGATGGCGCTGGGCGATGACATGGCGAGAAAGATCCCGCGAAAGAACTCCTTGCGGTGGGAGTTCTGGGCGACCTCCGCCGTCTCCGCCAGCAGCGCTTCGTGGTGGATCGCCGAATAGATCATCTTCGCCGCGAAGTAGACCAACAGCGCCGAACCGCCGATCCACAGCGTCCAGCGCACGCTTTCGTACTGCAGCAGCACGGTCATCCCCGCCAGCGCCAGCACCGCGTAGACCAGGTCGCCGACACAGGTGCCCAGGCCCAGCGCGAAGCCTTGAAAATAGCCGCGCTGCATCGCCAGCGTGATCATCGCGATGTTGGCCACGCCGATGTCCAGGCACAGCGAAAGGCTCAGCAAGAAGCCGCTGGTGAATTCCATTGACGGTTTTCCTTGGGAAAAAATTGTTGTCGTGCACGCTGGACAGTCTGCCACCGCTGCCCTTATCTTCCGCCACAGGTCACCGCAGTGACCAGCGTCGCTCGGACGGTTCCGGGCGCTTACGTTATCCGAGGCAACAATGGCTGAACAAGGTTCGCCGCGCCGCTTTGCGCGCATCGATCGACTCCCCCCTTACGTCTTCAACATCACCGCCGAGCTGAAGATGGCCGCCCGCCGCCGTGGCGAAGACATCATCGACCTGAGCATGGGCAACCCCGACGGCGCCACGCCGCCGCACATCGTCGAGAAACTGGTCACCGTCGCCCAGCGCGAAGACACCCACGGCTACTCGACGTCCAAGGGCATTCCGCGCCTGCGCCGGGCGATCTCCAACTGGTACAAGGAACGCTACGAGGTCGACATCGACCCGGAAAGCGAAGCCATCGTCACCATCGGCTCCAAGGAAGGCCTGGCGCACCTGATGCTGGCGACCCTGGACCAGGGCGACACCGTGCTGGTGCCCAACCCGAGCTACCCGATCCACATCTACGGTGCCGTGATCGCCGGCGCCCAGGTGCGTTCGGTGCCGCTGGTGCCCGGCGTGGACTTCTTCGCCGAGCTTGAGCGGGCCATCCGCGGCTCGATCCCGAAACCGAAGATGATGATCCTCGGCTTCCCGTCCAACCCCACCGCCCAGTGCGTGGAGCTGGACTTCTTCGAACGGGTGATCGCCCTCGCCAAGCAGTACGACGTGCTGGTGGTGCACGACCTGGCCTACGCCGACATCGTCTACGACGGCTGGAAGGCCCCGTCGATCATGCAGGTGCCCGGCGCCAAGGACATCGCGGTGGAGTTCTTCACGCTGTCCAAGAGCTACAACATGGCCGGCTGGCGCATCGGCTTCATGGTCGGCAACCCGGAACTGGTCAGCGCCCTGGCGCGGATCAAGAGCTACCACGACTACGGCACCTTCACCCCGCTGCAGGTGGCGGCCATCGCGGCGCTGGAAGGCGACCAGCAATGCGTGCGCGACATCGCCGAGCAGTACCGGCAGCGGCGCAACGTGCTGGTGAAGGGCCTGCACGAACTGGGCTGGATGGTCGAGAACCCGAAGGCGTCGATGTACGTCTGGGCGAAGATCCCCGAGGCCTACGCGCACCTGGGCTCGCTGGAGTTCGCCAAAAAACTGCTGGCCGAGGCCAAGGTCTGCGTGTCGCCGGGCGTCGGTTTCGGTGAGTACGGCGACGATCACGTGCGCTTCGCGCTGATCGAGAACCAGGACCGGATCCGCCAGGCCGTGCGCGGGATCCGCGGGATGTTCCGGGCGGACGGGCTGGCCCCGAAGACCGGCGCCTGACCTGGCGGTACTCAATGTGGCGAGGGAGCTTGCTCCCGCTCGGCTGCGCAGCAGTCGTAAATCCGGCTGATACGGTCTTATCTGAAGATCAGTGTTGAATGGTTTTGGGGCTGCATCGCAGCCCAGCGGGAGCAAGCTCCCTCGCCACAAAGATCCCTGTCGCATGGCTTCAGGCACAAAAAAACCGCAGCGATGCGGTTTTTTTGTGCCTGCCGGATCGCTTACACGAACAGCGACAGCAGCAGGATGAAGCCCAGGCCGACCACCGACAGGATGGTTTCCATCGCCGTCCAGGTCTTGAAGGTTTCCGCCACGGTCATGTTGAAGTACTGCTTGACCAGCCAGAAACCGGCGTCGTTGACGTGGGACAGGATCAGGGAGCCGGCGCCGGTGGCCAGCACCAGCAGCTCACGGTTGACGCCCGGGATCATCCCCACCACCGGCACCACGATGCCGGCGCCGGTGATGGTCGCCACGGTGGCCGAACCGGTCGCGATGCGGATCACCGCCGCCACCAGCCAGGCCAGCAGGATCGGCGAGATCTGCGCGCTGACCGCCATGTGGCCGATCACGTCGCCCACGCCGCTGGTCACCAGCATCTGCTTGAAGCCGCCGCCGGCGCCGATGATCAGGATGATCGCAGCGGTCGGCGCCAGGCTCGCGTCGAGCCACTTGAGCATCTGGTTCGAGCCGATGCCCTGCTTGTAGCCGAAGGTGTACAGCGACAGCAGCAACGCCAGCAGCAGCGCCGAGATCGGGTGGCCGATCATGTCCATCCAGGTGCGGAAGAAATGGCCGTCCGGCAGCGCCACGTCGGCGAAGGTCTTGAGCAGCATCAGGAACACCGGCAGCAGCACGGTGAGCAGGGTGATGCCGAAGCTCGGCAGGTCGGTCGAATCGGTTTCGCGGGCCAGTTGGTCCACCAGCTCCTGGTTCGGGTGACCCGGAATGTGCTTGGCGATGAACGTACCGAAGATCGGGCCGGCGATGATGGCGGTCGGCAGCGCGACGATCAGGCCGTACAGGATGGTCTTGCCGATGTCGGCGCCGAACACGCCGATGGCCAGCAGCGGACCCGGGTGCGGCGGCACCAGGCCGTGCACGGCGGACAGGCCGGCCAGCAGCGGGATGCCGATCTTGATGATCGACACGCCGGTGCGCCGGGCGACGATGAACACCAGCGGGATCAGCAGCACGAAGCCGATCTCGAAGAACAGCGGAATGCCCACCAAGAACGCGGCGAACATCATCGCCCACTGCACCTTGTCCTTGCCGAAGGCGCGGATCAGGGTCTGGGCGATCTGGTCCGCGCCGCCGGACTCGGCCATCATCTTGCCGAGCATGGTGCCCAGCGCCAGGATGATGCCGACGAAGCCGAGCACGCCGCCGAAGCCATCCTGGAACGCCTTGATGATGGTGCCGATGGGCATGCCGGAGGTCAGGCCGAGGAACGCGGCGGCGATGGTCAGGGCAATGAAGGGGTGGATCTTGAACTTGGTGATCAGGACGATAAGCCCGATCACCGTGACCACTGCATCGAGCAGCAGGTAGGCGTCGTGGGACATGCCAAACATAGGGGGTGTCTCCTGGTTTGTTGTTGTTATTAAAGCGGGTTGATCAGAAGTCGGGAGGACAGCGCTATCTCTTCGAACACGCTCATACCGCCTGTTTCAGGCCGTTGGCCAGCCACCATTGGTGGGCCTGGGCGGCCAGCTCGTCGACGCTGTGCACCGAGGCGTCGAGCGCCAGGGTCAGCGGTTCGCCCTTGGGCGACTCGAGCGTGGCGAACTGGCTTTCGATCAGCGTGGCCGGCATGAAATGGCCCGGCCGATGGGAGACGCGGTCGGCGGCCACTTCGGGGGTCAGTTCGAGGAACACGAAACCCAGGCCCGGCAAGGCGCTGCGCAGGCGTTCGCGGTAGGCGTGCTTGAGCGCCGAGCAGGTCAGCACCGGGCGCTCGCCCAGCGCGTCGATGCGGCGCAGTTCATCGCACAGGCTGTCGAGCCAGCCGGCGCGGTCTTCATCGTTCAGGGGGATCCCCGCGCTCATCTTTTCGATGTTCGCGGCCGGATGGAAAGTATCGCCTTCAATGGCAGTGGCGCCGCTCAACTGGCACAGGGCCTGGCTGACGCACGTCTTGCCGGTTGCGGCAAGACGTG
>NZ_JBIVHR010000100.1:0-19307 GCF_044749305.1 Pseudomonas sp. NPDC089534
CAAAATTGCCGAAACCCGACAATTTTGACCTTCGGGACAAACGCCAGCGGCCTGGCCGCAACCCGAAAACGGGGGAAGAAATCCCGATCACGGCTCGCCGTGTGGTCACCTTTCGTCCAGGGCAGAAGTTGAAGGCCCGAGTTGAGGCTTATGCTGGAACCAAGTCATAACGACGAGCTTCCCGTCATCCCAGGCAAACGCTACTTCACCATCGGTGAAGTCAGCGAGCTGTGTGCGGTGAAACCGCACGTGCTGCGTTACTGGGAGCAGGAGTTTCCTCAGCTGAACCCCGTCAAGCGGCGCGGAAACCGCCGGTATTATCAGCGCCAGGACGTGCTGATGATCCGGCAGATCCGCGCACTCCTTTACGACCAAGGCTTCACCATCGGCGGTGCGCGTCTACGTTTGTCCGGCGATGAAGCCAAAGACGACACCACGCAGTACAAACAGATGATCCGCCAGATGATCGCCGAGCTTGAAGATGTACTGGTGGTGCTCAAGCAATAAATTCCTGCTTTTAAATACTTCCAGTTTTCAAAAGCTTGCGATATATTCTTGAGCGTTCCTCGAGAAGGGGAACGAGATTCACGCCTAGTCGGGGCGTAGCGCAGTCCGGTAGCGCACTAGCATGGGGTGCTAGGGGTCGAGTGTTCGAATCACTCCGTCCCGACCATATTTTTCAATGACTTAGCCGAACTTTCACCAGTTCGGCTTTTTCATGCGCAGGGACTTTTGCGTGACCGCGTAAAAACCCCGCAAAATGCCCCTCGTTTTTCCCACTACCCCAACCAAGCTCAGTGCAGCGTCACCACCTTGCGGCTTTCTCCGATCCTGATTCGGTCCAAGGCACGGTTCAGCGCATCCAAGGCATCCAGCAGGGCTTTCGCCTCAGCTTCCCGGCCGTCCCCCCAGAGACGCTCAGCCATCTTGTTCAAGGCCTGGATAGAGCGTTCAATTTCGGCAGCGGTCGCTGCTTTGCTTTCCGGATGTTTCTTTGGCATTGATACAACTCTGTATGCAGGAGGGTGTCTGGAGCAGTCTATCTTAGCCCCACGCAGGAGGGAGACTGCTGCTTCCGGGGGGCATAAGGCTTGAGCCCGGCCGGGTGACGAAACGAAGAATGAAGACGATGAAAGAACATACCTACCAACTGCTGGAAGTCGCCGATGGCAAGCCGATCAAACTGTGGACGGAGGGTGTCCCGGTGGAGGAGGAGGCGCGACGGCAACTGCTCAACACCGCAAGGATGCCCTTCATTTTCAAGCATCTGGCCGTGATGCCGGATGTCCACCTGGGCAAGGGCTCGACCATCGGCAGTGTGATTCCCACGGTCGGCGCGATCATTCCGGCGGCGGTCGGGGTAGATATCGGTTGCGGCATGATCGCCGCGCGCACCTCGCTGACGGCCGCCGATCTGCCGGACAACCTGCACGGCCTGCGCAATGCCATCGAGCAAGCAGTCCCCCACGGCAGAACCCTGACCCGATCGAGACGCGACAAAGGGGCCTGGGATCAGGTTCCGCAACAGGCAGACCAGACCTGGGCGGCGTTGTTTCCACGGTTCAAGGTGATTACCGACAAGTACCCGAAGCTGGCCGGTACCAATAACCGTCACCACCTCGGCACGCTGGGCAGCGGCAATCACTTCATTGAAGTGTGTCTGGATGAGGCCGACCGGGTCTGGTTCATGCTGCACAGCGGTTCGCGCGGGGTGGGTAATGCCATCGGCAATCTGTTCATCCAGATGGCACAGGCGGACATGCGTCAGCACATCGCCAACCTGCCGGATCGTGATCTGGCGTACTTCGAGGAAGGCAGTCGGCACTTTGACGATTACGTGGAGGCGGTGGGTTGGGCGCAGGACTTCGCCCGGCAGAATCGCGCCATGATGATGGATGCGGTGATCCGTGCGACCCGGAAAATCATCCGCAAGCCGTTTGAGGTGGCCCTGGAAGCGGTGAACTGCCATCACAACTATGTGCAGAAGGAACGGCATTTCGGTGAAGACGTACTGATCACCCGCAAGGGTGCAGTGTCGGCAAAGAAGGGGGAGTTGGGCATCATCCCCGGGTCGATGGGGGCCAAGAGCTTTATCGTGCGCGGTCTGGGCAACGAAGAGTCGTTCTGCTCCTGCAGCCACGGCGCAGGCCGCATCATGAGTCGAACCAAGGCCAAGAACACGTTTACCGTCGCGGATCAGATTCGCGCCACCGCTCATGTCGAGTGCCGTAAGGATGCGGACGTGATCGACGAGATTCCAATGGCCTACAAGGACATCGACACTGTCATGCACGCGCAGCGTGAGCTGGTGGAAGTGCTGCACACGTTGCGTCAGGTGGTGTGCGTAAAGGGATAGCGGCTGACCGTTCAGTTTGCATACAAAGTGCCACCAGACGGCAAACTGCTGGCCCCCGGATGATGTCCGTATCGGCAAACTCACCTTTTTTCAAAAGGTTAGGTTGGCTATATGCGGACGATTGTCATCACCGTTGCAACGCTTTCCCTGGCTGCCCTCGCGCTCGGGGCTCAAGCGAAAGAACTGAGCAAGAGTCATCGTTTTGCATGCGTCTGGGGCTCGGACATCGCCGCAGGGGCGCAGCAATCGAAACTGTCGGGGATTTCCCTGTATGGCGCGCGCAAACGCTTGCAGGTCCGCAAGTTCCAGCAGCCCTGGATGCGGATGACCGCCATGGGCATCACCGAGCAGACCTACAACAGCACCTCCCGCCTCAAGCCGGCGGCGGTCAAGCAGACCTATTACGAGCAATGCGTGCGGCATGAGCTGGCGCAACGCTGAACACAAGGCCCGCCCTCAGGGGGCGGGCTTTTTCATGTCTGACGCCTGTGAAACGTCACTTGTCGCTTTCGCAGTTGACCATCCACGACACGCCGAAACGGTCCGTCAGCATGCCGAAGCGTGCGGCCCAGAAGGTCGCGTCCAGCGGCATATCGATACGTCCGTCCTTGGCCAGCGCGTTGAAGACCCGTTCCGCCTCGGCAACGCTGTCGACGTTCAGGGACACCGAGCAGCCGCTCATGCCCGGGGTCGGGCGATCCGGGGTGGTGTCCGAGGCCATGAGCATCTGGTCGCCGACCTTCAGGCAGGTATGGATGATCAGGTGGTGATGTTCTTTGGGCACGTGTTCGGCGGCAGGCGTCTCGCCGAATGACATCATCGCTTCAAGCTTGCCTTGCAGGCATTGCTCGTAAAACGTGAAGGCGGCGCGGCAGTCGCCGTTGAAGATCAGGTAAGGGTTGATTTTCATGGTGGTGCTCCCGGAAGTTGAAACGCGGGCGGCGGTGATTGTTCACCCGGCAGCGCGTTCGACGCTTGAACCTTAGCAAAGCCTTGGACATCGGGAGCGGCAGTGTCTTTCAAGATGTTTTGCGCATGGACGGCGTCGGGCTTATCCCGGAAACGTTCAGTCCACGATCACCCGTTCATCTTCGTCGCTCAGGCACACGGTCAGTTGCTGCCCCTCCTTGTCGAACGCGCAATGCGGCAGCGAGCGTTGCTTGGCGACCATCAGTGGCACGCTGATGAAGAGGATCGATAGCAGAATCGCCACCCCGCTGCGGGCAATCACTTTGAATCGGGAGAGTGAGGGGGCGCCGCGCGAGCGCAGAAACGCGCCCAGCAGCAAGAATCCCACGCCGATGAGCATGGCGATTTTGATTTCCTGCGGGCTGGTGCTGTAGATGAGGTTGTCGGAATCTTCAGGGTAGTTCACCAGCCACCAGGCACCGATGGTCAGCGGCAGAAGCCCGGCGCCGATGCAGGCGACGGTCGAGCCGGGCAGGCGCAGCAGCATGGCCAGCAGCAGCCCTGACGTTGCGACCAGCCAGCCGGTAGCGAACAGTTGCCCACCCATGCCGCCCATGAAGGTGCCGGTGACGTCGATGGGCGTGATCAGGCTCCAGTCATAAAAGGCGATGTGCGCCATCAGGGCAAGCAGGGCGAGCCAGCAGATCGGATAGTAAAGCCATAGGGCATTCGGGCGGGGCAGCACACGCAGTCCTTTTCGTGATTTTGGGGGCGGCAGTATGCCAAGCCGGGCTTCAGGAGTCCCGGGCGTTTTGTCCTGCCGCCGATCCGGCGACCTGTGCCGCCGGCTTGCTTTGCATCAAGGCATCGATGGCCTTGCGGTAGTTCTGCCCGCCCAGCGCCATGCTGTTGTTGTGCGTGCCGCCTGGCACGAGCAACAGCCGTTTGGGCTGCCGGGCGGCGGCGAACAGCTGCTCGCTGAACCGGGGCGGCACGAACGCGTCCGCCTGACCGTGAACCACCAGCAGCGGCATGTGGATGTCGGCGATCTTGTCGATGGAGTCGAACTTCTGCGACAGCACCCAACGTACCGGCAATGAAGTGCCGGCCACGGCAGCGGTGACATCCGCCAGCGACGTGAAGGTGGACTCGACGACCAATCCGCGGACCGGCAAAGGCGTGTGATCCCTGGCTGCGTTGCGGCCCAGTTCGGCAGCCAGGTCGATGGCCACCGCGCCGCCCAGCGAATGCCCGTAGATCAGGCGCTTGTTCGGGTCGGGCTGCAGCAGTTGAAAGCGTTCCCAGGCCACTCGGGCATCTTCATAGACGCTGCTTTCCGAAGGCAGGTCGCCCAGGCTTTTGCCGAAGCCCCGGTAGTCGATCGCCAGCACCGAGTAGCCTGCGGCCCGCAGTTGTTCGATGCGGAACAGTTGTCCGGTCAGGTTCCAGCGGACGCCGTGCAGATAGAGGATCGCCGGTGCATTGGCCCGCTCCGCCGGCCACCACCAGGCATGGATGCTCTGCCCGGCCTTGAAGCGCTTCGGCTGCAGGTCGAGTTCCTGCACGCTGTCGGGCAGGCCGTGATACCAGCCGGCCGTGCCTGGCTCGATGCGGAACAGCAGCTTGCGTTCGGCGTGCCCGAGCACAGTGCAGCTTGCCGGCAGGCCGATGATCAGGGCGGCCAGGCAGGCGAACAGCAGGCGAGGGCGTCGCAGGCGCGTCATGAAGGCAAGGGGCATTAAACGTTTCACCGGGGTGCGGACAAAGAACGCTTTGTACCAGATGCCTTGATCCGTGCGCGAGAATTTCGACCACCGAGCACCTGCGACGATTGCAAAATGCTTCGCGGCTCAAGCCACCTTCAAGACGATCTTGCCGATGTGGTCGCCGGTCTCCATGTGTGCGTGGGCCAGGTGCGCTTCGGTGAGCGGGTAGACCTTGTCGATGATCGGCACGCAGCGCCCGGCCGCGAGCATCGGCCAGAGGTGCTCGCACAATTGTCCGGCGATGGTTGCTTTCTCTTCGCCGGTGCGGGCGCGCAACAGGGAGCCGGTGACCACCGCGCGTTTGGCGAGGATCGCCAGCAGGTCGACGTCGTTGGCCCGGGCGCCGCCGAGGAAACCGAGCATGACCAGCCGTCCGTCCATCGCCAGCGCCTGAAGGTTAGCGTTGAGGTACGAACCGCCCATGATGTCGAGGATCACGTCGACGCCCTGGCCAGCGGTCTTTTCGGCGATGACGGCAGGGAAGTCCTGCTCGCGGTAATGGATCGGCTCACCGCCCAGGTCGCGGATCGCCGTGCACTTGTCGGCGCTGCCGGCGGTGGCGAAGGCTTCGATGCCCAGCTCGCGGCAGAGCATCAGCGCGGTGGTGCCGATGCCGCTGGTGCCGCCGTGGATCAGCACCCGCTGGCCCCGGCGCGCACCGCCGAGGCCGAACAGGTTGGCCCAGACCGTAAAGAACGTTTCCGGGATCGCCGCCGCCTGCACCCAGTCCAGGCCCTCGGGAACCGGCAGCGTCTGGCCCGCAGGCACGGCGCAGAATTCGGCGTAGCCGCCGCCGTTGGTCAGGGCGCAGACCTTGTCGCCGATGGCGAAGGTGTCGACACCGGCACCGAGCGCGACGACTTCCCCGGATATTTCCAGTCCGGGAATCGGGTTCATTCCTGGCCTCATCGGATACAGGCCGGCCCGCTGCAGGGCATCCGGGCGGTTGATGCCGGCGGCATGCACTCGGATCAGCACTTCGCCTTCCGCTGCGGCCGGCAACGGCACGCGTCTGGGTTGCAGGACCTCCGGGCCTCCGGAGCGGGTTATCTCGATTCGGGTCATTTCAGTGGGCAGGGTCATGTCCGGCGCCTCGCAAGGATTGGGGGGATGGATAAAAGGTGTCGCTCAACTCAGGCAGCGCTGGCGCCCAATGGAGGATGGCAAGCGTCGCGCGGCCAGCTCCAGCAGCAGCGCCACCGCCAATGCGCCGCCGGCCGTCAGGAACAGCAACACATGGTTGCCTCCGCTGGCATTGAACAGCGCCGATGACGCGAATCCGGCCAGCGCCTGAAAAGTGGCAAACGAAACGGTGGCGCGGCTCCAGGCGGTCTGTTGAAGGTCGTGCCCCGGCACCAGTTCATGCACCCTTGCGAGCGCCAGCGGCACGATGCCGGGCGGGAACGATCCGAGGAGCACGGCCAGCGAAGCCAGGGCGACGACCGAATGGCTGACGCTCAACAGCCCGAGCGTGATGGCCTGGACCGCCAGCACCAGGCGAATGCCCGTGCGTGCGCCGAGGCGGTCGGCCAGGAACCCGTGGCTCACCGGGCCGAGGATTGCGCCCAGGCCGTACATGATCCAGACGAACGCGCCGGCAGGGGCCCCGGCCCCGAGTCCGCGGGCCACGTAGTCCACCAGGAACACCATGGCCGGCACCAGCCCGGCGGCCATGAACGCGTATTGGGCAAACAGCAGGTAGACACCTTTGGGCAGCGGGGCGGCTGGCGACGCCTCGGCGCTCCCCGTGCCGCAGGACGAGGGTTCGGACGGCCAGCCAAACCAGCTCAAGGCCGTGAGCAGCAGCGACAAGGCTCCAAGCCCCAGCCAGGTCGCTTGCAGGCCCAGGCCCAGAAGGGGCGGCACAATCGTTCCCGATCCTGCGATGCCGAGGCCGATGCCGAGAAAGATCGCACCGCTGGCCAGTCCTTTGCGTTCTGCCGGCACATGGGGCAGGACAGTGGCGGCCACCAGAACCATGATCGCGCCGCCGGCGATTCCCGACAGCAGGCGCCAGCCGAAGTACCAGCCCACCGACAGCGGGAACGCACAGGCAAAGAATGCCAGGCTGACCGCCAGCATCATCAGCCGCAGCGCGTTGCGGTTGGTCAGGCGGCGCGCCATGGGTCGTCCCGACAGTGCGCCGATCAGATAACCCACCAGATTGGCCGCACCGAGACCGACCGCGTCATTGGCTGAAAACCAATGCGCCCGGATCAGTTCCGGAATCAGCGGGGTGTAGGCGAAGCGCGCCAGGCCGATGCCGACCAGGCTGGCGCAGAGTCCGGCCAGGACCGGCCATTGCAGGCGGTTGTCGCGGGCACCGGGCAGGGAATTCGAAGAGCGCATTGCGGCGTTCCTTGTGAAGGTTTATGGCGCCCAGCATATCGACTATGGTTGCTGCGCATGTGCAGCGATTTTGTTGATAGGTGATGCATTTATGCATCCAAGGGGCAAGGTATGAACTGGGATGATGCAAAGGTGTTTCTGGCGGTTTGCCGGGAATCGACCTTGCGTGGCGCGGCGCGAACCCTGGGCGTTGATCAGGCCACGGTGGGACGGCGCGTCACGGCGCTCGAGAAGTCATTGGGCGCTACGCTTTTCCTGCGCACCTCCGAAGGTTTCGCCTTGACGACGCTGGGGGAGGCGGCGCTCCTGTCCGTGGAGAAGATGGAGCGCTCGGCGCTGGACCTGCAGCGTCGGATACAGGGGCTGGACGACCGGTTGAGCGGCGATGTCCGGGTCAGCACCACCGATTCCCTGGCCATCGATTTTCTGATTCCGGCCATCGCCCGTTTGCATGAGCGCCATCCGGACGTGCGCGTGCAACTGGACGCCACCACGCAGTTCCTCAGCCTGGCCAAACGCGAAGTGGACATCGCCGTGCGCAACGCCCGACCGGACGATCCTGATCTCATTGCACGGCGCATTGCGCGCTGGCCGGTGGGGCTGTTCGCTTCGCAGGCTTATGTCGATGCCCGTGGAGTGCCGTCGCCGGGTTCCGGGTTCGAGGGTCATGACCTGGTGGTGTATCAGCCCTATGTGAAGGCCGGTAAGGAGTTGACGCTGGTGTCCGAGCCGGTGGGCCGTGGTCGGGTCGTGGCGGGCCTGAGCTCCAGTCTGTTGGTGCGGCGTTCGATTGCCGCCGGAATCGGTGTAGGAGAAATTCCCGTCTATATGGGGGAGCGGGACGGATTGGTCCGGCTCTGGCCGGAGCGAACGCGGCCGCAGGCCTACGAAGTGTGGCTGGTGACCCATGCGGATCTGCGCCACACGGCGCGGGTCAGGGCGGTGATCGAGCAGATCGTGGACGCGTTTGCGTCGGAGAACGGGTAACGCGGAGGTGCTTTGTGCGCAGCCCTGGCAAAGCTACGTCGGGTGGCGACATTGCCTACATTAATGGCGGAATTCGCCGGCTTGTGGGTTTTCTGGACGGACTCTATCGTTTTCCAGACCTCGGACGAGGCAAGCGACTCGTCCTGAAGTGATCAATCAGGGACGAATTGATAGCCGCAGAGGTGTGGAATTGATTGCAAGGGAAATCAGCCCGTTTCAGGAATGTGACATGCCCAGAACCACCGACAAGACCGACTCCATGAACCACGTCACCCGAGAAGAGTTCAACGCCCGGATCGAGACCATCGAAGTCAGGATGGATGCCCGAATCGAATCCATGTCCGCGAAACTGGATGAGTTCGTCGCGGTTCAGGCCGAGCGGGACAAGGCGTTCCTGGAGCGCGAAAGGGCCCGGGAGGAAAACCGCCAGGAGCGTGAACGGGTTCAGGAAAAGGCGCGGTTGGAACGGGAACGAGCCTGGGAACGGGCACGGTTAAGATGGGAGCGATCCCAGGAAAGGGCTCGGCTGGAACGAGAGGCGGCACAGGAAAAGGCTCGGCTGGAACGGGAGGCGGCACAAGAAAAGGCTCGGCAGGAACGGGAGGCGGCGCAGGAAACGTCTCGGCAGGAACGGGAGGCAGCACAGGTAAGGGCCCGTCTGGAACGGGAAAGCTCACAGGAGCGGGCGCGGCAGGATCGAGAGAAGGCGCGGGAGGTCGCGCAGCAGGAGCGAGACAAGGCGCAGTTGGAGCGCGACAAGGCTCAACTGGAACGGGACAAACGCTTCGAACTCATCGCCGAGCAGACGCTCAAGGCTGCCGAAGGGGCCCAGGAAGCGGCAAGGCAAGTGATCAGTTTCAGAACCAGCTACTGGGCAGGGGTTGCCGTTCAGTTTTTGGCGGGGGTGGCCATTCTGGTGGGGGCCATCTACACCAACCAGGCCAACGTGATGGTCGCGATACAGACGACCCTGGCGGCGGTTCAGTCGGTCAAGGAGGCCAGCGCACCGGTGCCGGTTGCCGTGCCGGTCACCCTGGAGCAATGAAAACGGCCTTCAAATGAAGGCCGTTTTGGCGTTGAACGTTTGCCTCAAGGCATTTGCGGCAACTCTTGGGGCCTCAAGTCAAACACCAGCACTTCGGCATCGACACCGTTGCTCAAGGTCAGTGCCTGCTCTTCACGAACCCGTACGCCGTCGCCTTCCTGCAACTGCATGCCGTTGAGCTCAATGCTGCCACGAGCGACATGCACATAAGCATAGCGGTTGGCAGACAGTTCCAGTGTGGCGCTTTCCCGACCGTCGAACAGTCCGGCAAACACCCGTGCATCCTGGCGAACCTTCAGCGAACCGTCGGCGCCGTCCGGCGAGATGATCAGTTGCAGCCGGCCGCGTTTTTTCTGCGGGCTGAAGTGCTCCTGCTGATACCGGGGTTTGGCGCCGCTGACGTCCGGCACGATCCAGATCTGCAGAAAGTGCACAGGTTTGCTCGCCGAATGGTTGAACTCGCTGTGGGCCACGCCGCTGCCGGCGCTCATCAACTGCACGTCGCCGGGGCGGATCACCGATCCGGTGCCGAGGGTGTCCTTGTGTTCCAGTGCGCCTTCGAGCACGTAGGAGAAAATCTCCATGTCGCGGTGCGGGTGTTGGCCGAAGCCTTTGCCGGCGGCGACGCGGTCGTCGTTGATCACCAGCAGGTCAGAGAAACCCTGCTCGCGGGGGTCACGGTAGCTGGCGAAGGAAAAGGTGTGGAACGACTTCAACCAGCCATGGTTGGCGAGCCCGCGGTCGGAAGCTTTGCGAAGGGTCAGCATGATGGAATCTCCTGTCGGGACGTTGATTCGTCCGCTTGAGGAGAAGATTAATGTTTACCGAAACGAGCAATAAGTAGGTGAAAATTGAAATACTGTCCCGTTCAAGTTGACAGTTTTGTGCTGCGGATCACGGCTTCTATTAGGCCGCTCGTGGTGTACTGCGGCAAAATGCGGCAACTTATGCCGAATCATAGATTTCAGTGATGTGTCTCCCATGAAAAGCGTGGCAATGGTGCTGTTTCCCGAGTTTCTCCTGCTGGACATGGCAGGCCCCCTCGAAGTGTTTTCGGTGGCCAACCGCTACCTGAAGCCCCAGGACCATTATCGGTTGACCACCTTGGGCACCGAGCGCGGGGCGTTGCGTGCATCCAATGGCGTCTTGATGCACACCGACCGGTGCATCGAGGACGACAACGAACGTTATGACCTGCTGCTGGTGCCGGGCGGCCCCGGCGCCTACAACGAGAAGCTGCCGTCGCTGTTGACCTGGCTGAGGGGGGCGGTGGGGCGGGCAGGGTGTTACGGCTCCATCTGCACCGGCGCGTTCGTGCTCGGCCATGCCGGCTTGATTGACGGCTACCGCGTGACCACCCATTGGAACTACACCGAGCGACTGATCAAGGGCTTCCCCAAGGCCATCGTCGCGACCGACCGGATCTACGTCGAGGACCGCAACCTGATCACCTCCGGCGGGGTCACCGCCGGCATCGATCTGGCCTTGGCGGTGGTCGCCCGGGATCACGGCAAGAAGCTCGCCCAGGACGTGGCCAAGGTGCTGCTGGTGGTGATGAAGCGCCAGGGCGGGCAGGCTCAGTTCAGTCCGTTGATGGCAGCGGTGGCCCCCCAGGAGACGCCGGTCACCCGGGTGCAGAACCATGTGCTGGAACACCTGGACGAAGCCTTCAGCGTCGAACGGATGGCCGGTCTGGCGAACATGAGCACTCGGCATTTCGCCCGGGTGTTTGCCAGGGAGGTCAACATGACCCCCATGGAGTTCCTGCAGAACGCGCGCATCGATTGCGCACGCAATCTGCTGGAGACCAGTGACCTGCCGCTGAAGACCGTGGCCTTCAAGAGCGGCTTCGGCAGCGTGCGCCACATGCGCCTGCTGTTTGGCGAAAAGCTTGGCCTGACGCCGTTGCAGTACCGCGAACAGTTCAGCTAGGGCGCTTCTGTCCGTCACGGGCACCCGGATGTCCGTGCTGAGCCCTGCGTCGCGGTTGTGCCGTCATCGAGGCCTGCCAAGATAGGGGGCATGAACAGCTCCAACGATTTGAACTCGGCATCGGTCCTGCGGTTCGGCCCGTATGCCTTTCACCTGCGCCAGCGGCTGATCCTCGAAGGGGATCGGCAGTTGCGCATGGGCGGCCGTGCGCTGGACATCCTGCAAGTGCTGGTCGAGCGCGCCGGTCGGGTGGTCAGCAAGGAGCAACTGATTGCGTTGGTGTGGCCGACGTCGGTGGTCGAGGACATCAACCTGCGGGTGCACATCGCGGCGTTGCGCCGGGCGCTGGGGGACGGCGAGAACGGCCAGCGTTACATCGTGAACGTGCCGCAGAGCGGTTACAGCTTCGTCGCCCCGGTGCAGGGCGACAGCGTTGCGCAGGTGGTGTTCGAAAGCCTGCAGGCGCCTCAGCACAATCTGCCTGCGCGGCTGACGCCGGTGAC
This sequence comes from Pseudomonas sp. NPDC089534, assembly GCF_044749305.1. Classification (NCBI taxonomy): domain Bacteria; kingdom Pseudomonadati; phylum Pseudomonadota; class Gammaproteobacteria; order Pseudomonadales; family Pseudomonadaceae; genus Pseudomonas; species Pseudomonas sp. NPDC089534. Next base: position 11,848 of record NZ_JBIVHR010000100.1, read on the forward strand.
CGGTCGTGACTCGCTGGTGGGCGGCATGGTGCGACAACTGCCGCTGTGCCGTCTGATGACGGTGACGGGGTCTGCCGGCGTCGGCAAGTCCACCGTGGCCCTGCGTGTGGCGGAGCTGTTGCTGCAACACTTCAGTGACGGGGTCTGGCGGGTGGACCTGTCGCTGATCGACGACACCACACCCTTGCTCGAACACCTGCTGCGAACCCTCGAAACCGATTACCCCACGCTGATGTCTCGCCATGCCCTGCTGGTGCTGGACAACGGCGACCACCTGCGCGAAGCCTGCCGCAACGTGGTGGAGAATCTGCTGGCGGCGGGCCCGCGTCTGTCGATCCTCGTCACCAGCCGCGAAGCGCTGCAGGTCAACCTTGAGACCGTGCAGCAAGTGCCGCCGTTGGCCGTCCCCGGCGCTTCGGCCTGCGGCTGCGTCGATGAAGCCATGGCGTTTTCGGCGGTGCAGTTGCTGGTCAGCCGTGCCCGGGCGCGACAGCATGGCTTCCATCTGCGAGAGCAGGATCTTGCGGCCGTGCGCGAGATCTGCCGGCGGCTCGACGGCTTGCCGCTGGCGATCGAACTGGCGGCCGCGCAAATCGATGCGCTGGCCTTGGTCGGATTGCAGGCACAGTTGGACAACGGTCTGCAATTGCTGAGTTTCGGCCGGCGCACCGCGGTGCCGCGCCATCAGTCCATGACCGCCGCGCTGGACTGGGGCTGCCGGCACCTGAGCGATCAGGAGCGGCGCGTGCTGCAACGCCTGTCGGTGTTCAAGACCGCGTTCACCCTGGATGCGGCGATGGCCGTGATCAGCTGCGCGCAAATGCCGCCGTCGATGCTGGCGGCGGTGGTCGAACGGTTGGCGGCCAAGTCGCTGCTGGCGGTGGAGCGGGGCAGTGGGGTCGTGCGCTACCGGATGTTCAACACCACCCGTCGCTACGTCAGCGAGCAGTTGGCGCACAGTGGCGAGTCGGCTGACCTCGAACGGCGCCATGCTCGTTACCTGGGGCGCACGCGAGAGGGGTCAGGACGCCGCTTGACCGCGCAGCTCGTCCAGCAGTAGGCGCACCTTGCGCAGGTCCGGTGTCGCATAGCCTTCGGTGAAGCGACGGTAGATCGGGCTCAGCAGATCCAGCGCCTCGCGAAAGCGCGCCTGACGCTGCCACAGCAGGGCCAGCGAAGTGGCGCTGCGCAGCTCCCAGGCCAGCGCGCCTTGGGACCGGGCGATGTCCAGCGCTTGCAGCAGAATGGCTTCGGCCGTTTCAGCCTTGGCCGTGTCTGTCTCGACGCCATCGCCAGCAGGCTGGCTCCCACCGGGTCGGGCATGCACCGATCCCCTGTGGGAGCGAGCCTGCTCGCGATGGCGTCCGTCCAGCCGCAGCGGCTCTCCAGGCAACAGCTGCTCGGCCCGTGCCCGCAGAATCTCCGCCGTGCTCCAGCCCGCCGCACCGTTCTGCGCACGCTCCAGCAGGGCGTCGTCGATGAAGCCGCTGTCGAGCGTCACCATGATTTCCCGCACCAGTCCGCTGTCGGCCGGCGGCACGGCAACGGCAGTGTCGGCGTCGATCACCTGCGCGTACTGCCGGGCCCAGGTATGGAACAGCAGCACCGAATGCTTCTGTGCCTGTTCGTGCAGCAGTTGCAGGAGGGCGCGGGCGTTCTGCCGGTCGCCGTTGTAGTGGGCGATGAGGCAAGTGGCGAGGGCCAGGGTGTAGCAGATCGACGTGCCGTGATCGATCTGGATGGCGATGTCCAGCGCCTGCCGGGCCGTGCGCCAGGCCTGCTCGGGAAAGCCCTGCAGCCAGAGCACCCGGGCAAGCACCGTCAGCGATGCGACGCTCTGGTCGTACTGCACGCCGAAGCCATGGGTGAAGCGGTTGCGGTGGCCGCTGTGGGCCATGCGCTGGATCACCTGTTCGGCGTGGATCCGGGCCATGGGCTGGTCACCCGCGTAATGCAGCGCGAGCACCCGCAGCCGATGCGTGCTCAACGACAATTGCGGATCGCCGTGCAGGCCCAGGCTTTCGAACTGCTCGCTTTGCTCCAGCGCCAGCCGGTAATGGCCGCAACTGAGATTGACCGCCATGTGCCCGGACACGGCACGCAGTTGTCCGGCCATGTCGTCGTGCGTCCGGGCGAGCTCATGGGCGCTGACGAAGGCTTCGATGGTCTCCGGCGTACCGCCGAAGGTGTGGTAGCAAGCGCTGCCGAGCGCCAGTTTCAGGGCGATTTCCAGGCGCGGGAAGGGGGTGTCGCAGGACGCGAGCAGCGCCAGTGCCCGGCGCACATGGGTGCCGTACTCCTTCAGGAGCGACAGTTCCTGCCACAGCGGCGCCGATGTCGCCGCCAGGCGTATGCCCAGTTCCCGCGGGCCCTTTCCGTTCAGCGCCCAGTCCAGTGCGGCGCGCAGGTCTTCGAGGCCACGGGCGTAGCGTTCGATCCACAGGGCGGTGGGCGTGTTTTCCCAGTCGCTCTGGGCCTGATGCATCAGGGCCAGGCAGCGTTCGGCGTGGCGTTCGCGGGTCTGGTCGAGTTCCCGGGCGTGGTCGAGCTTCTCCAGCGCATAGCGGCGGGTGGTGTCGAGCAGGCGATAGAACACCTCTTCATCGCCGACCTCGACGCTGAGCAGCGACTTGGCCACCAGTTGCGTGACCGAGGCGAACACATGGGCAGGCTCGATGTGCCGGCCGACGATCACGGCCGCTGCCGATTCCAGGGTAAAGCCGCCGCGGAACACGCCGAGGCGGCGCAGGCAGGCCTGTTCGCAGCCGTTGAGCAGGTTGAAGCTCCAGTCCAGCGTGGCCCGCAGGGTCCGGTGCCGATCCCGGCCGATCCGCTCCCCGGTCGGCAAACGGCCTTGCAACTGCGTCAGCAGGCCTTGGAGCCCCAGCCCGGCGACTTGCGCCGCCGCCAGCTCCAGCGCCAGCGGAATGCCGTCCAGCCGACGGCAGATTTCGATGGCCAGCGGCAGGTCGGCATCGCCCAGTTCGAAGCTGTCGTGGCCGGCCATCGCCCGTTCGGCGAACAGTTGCAGTGCGGAAAACTTCATGGCCTGCGCAAGGTCGGGCACGGCGATCGGCGGCGGGCAGTCGAGGGATTCCAGGCGCTGCACGAACTCGCCTTCGATCCGCAGGCTTTCGCGGCTGGTGGCCAGGATGTGCACCTGGGGCGCACCGCGCAGGATGCCTTCGCTGAGCAGGGCCACGGCGTCGATCAGATGCTCGCAGTTGTCGATCACCAGCAGCATGTGCCGGTCGCGCAGGCAGGCGGTCAACCGGCTCAGCGGGTCGTTGTCGTGCAGCGACAGGTCCAGCAGGCCGGCCAGGTGCGAGCCGATCAGGTGCGGCTCATTGATCGGCGCAAGGTCCAGCAGGCGGATGCCGTCCCGGTAGCGTCCGATCAGTTGTTCGGCGACGCGCAGGGCGACCGTGGTCTTGCCGATCCCGCCGGGGCCCACCAGGGTGATGCAGCGCTGGCGCGGCAGTTGGGTCATCAGGCTGTCGACCAGCGTCTGGCGGCCGATCATCCGCGTGCGGCGCAGCGGCAGGTTGTGCCGGCCGGTGGCGCCCGGCGAGGGGGCATGGTCGATGGCCTGCAGCACGACCGGCGCGACGAAGCTGTAGCCGCGCTGGGCCACGGTGACGATGTAGCGCTGCCCGGCCTGACCGTCGCCCAGCGCCTTGCGCAGGGCCGCCATGTGCACCCGCAGGTTGATGTCTTCCACCACGCTGTCGGGCCAGACGCCGGCGATCAGCCGCTGCTTGCTCACCACCTCGCCGGCGTGGGCCAGCAGGATCAGCAGGATGTCCAGCGCACGCCGGCCCAGGCGCAACGGCTGGTCGCCTTCGAGCACCAGCCGCTGGCCGGGGTGGATCCGATAGGGGCCGAAACCGATGGCCTGATCCGGGGAAAGACTCAACCGCTCACTCCTGTGCCGCTTTCTTGTGATGCTGTCCGGACGCGTCCAGGGAGACGCGACGGGCAGGGCGGGTGGCGACCGGCAGGTCATGCCGGCCGTCTAGTCCGCCGTTTCCAGGCATATTCCCCATGATTGCCCGCGAGCGCAATGTGCTGGCGAAGGGCTCCGGTAGCGATCCGGGGTCGCACCCACTGTATTTAAAGGCTGAAACCTGCACCGGCCCGCCCGACGACCGGAAAAAATTAACAACGATTAACTCGTCCCGGACCGGCCTCGCCCCAACACTGCGGGCAAAGGAATGCATACGTCCGGAGGACGCTGCGATGAGCGAAGTGGTGGTGGTCTATCACAGTGGCTACGGGCACACCCGGGTCATGGCCGAAGCGGTGGCCTCGGGGGTCGCGCGCCACTCGGGCAGCACCTGCCGGCTGATCGCCGTGGAAGACGTCGACGCACATTGGGAATGGCTGCACCGCGCCGATGCGATCGTTTTCGGCGCGCCGACCTACATGGGCGGCGTGTCGGCGGCGTTCAAGCAGTTCATGGAGGCCACGGCCGCGTTCTATCTGGCCAGACCCTGGCGCGACAAGCTGGCGGCGGGCTTCACCAACTCCGGCAGCCTGTGCGGCGACAAGCTCGGCACCCTCCAGCAAATGGCCGTGTTCGCCGCGCAGCACTCGATGATCTGGGTGGGGCTGGATCTGTTGCCGGCGCGGTCGTGCGAAGGGTCGTTCGACGGGCAGTTGAACCGGCTCGGCGGCTCGTTGGGCGCCATGTCCCAATCCTGCGTCGAGCGGCCGCCCGAGCAGGTGCCGCCGGTGGAGGACCGCCGCACCGCCGCCCACCTGGGCGAGCGCGTGGCGCGTCTGGCTCAGCGCATGGCGCCGTGTTGAGCCGGGCTCAGAGCCCCTTCACCACCCGGCAGCGCCAGGCGAACGGATTGATCCCTTCGCTGCGGGTGAAAATGTGGCAGAAATGCGCCTGATCGCAGAAGCCGCATTCGAGGCTGATCTGGGTCAGGCTCAGGTCGGTGTGCTGGATCAGCAGCTTGGCCCGGGCGATGCGCTGGGCGCGGATCCAGTCCTGGGGCGCGAGCCCGGTGCTGCATTTGAAGGCGCGGGAAAAGTGGCTGCGCGACAGCGAACAGGCGCGGGCCAGTTCGGTGACTTCAAGGCTTTGGTCCAGGCGTTCGAGGATCAACTGCTTGACCAGCCGTTCCCGTTGCGGGCTGAGGCCGCCGGTGTGGGGTTTGTGCGCATCGCCGGCAGGGGCGCGGGCGAGCGTTTGCTGTGAGTGAGCCATGGCCAGAATCCGTGTCGGGGGGGGGGGGGGAACGCACGGTCAGCGCCTTCCCTCAGGTCGAAAAACAACGCTGCGCAGTGGGATTCATTGTTCGGCGGCGGGGCGAAGGCTGACGAGTTAAACGTTGTTAATTCCGCCGCAAACGCGCATGGCCCGTCACCGTCGTTCGGGTAAAGTGCGCAGCACTTGCGCCTGACCCCATAAGGAAAACACGTCCATGAACCGTAACGATCTGCGCCGCGTCGACATGAACCTGCTGGTGATCTTCGAAGCGCTGATGTTCGAAAGGAACCTGACCCGCGTCGCCGAAAAGCTGTTCATGGGCCAACCGGCGGTGAGTGCGGCGCTGGGACGCCTGCGGGACCTGTTCGACGACCCGTTGCTGCTGCGCAACGGCCGCGGCATGGAGCCGACCGCCCGGGCCCTGGCGATTCTTGACGAGCTGCAGCCGGCTATGGACGTGATCAGCGGCGCGGTCAGCCGCGCCAAGGCCTTCGACCCGGCCACCAGTTGCGACGTGTTCCGCATCGGGATGTCGGACGATGCCGAGTTCGGCCTGTTTCCGCCGCTGCTGCGCCAGTTGCAGGAAGAGGCGCCGGGGATTGTGGTGGTGGTTCGCCGCGCCAACTACCTGTTGATGCCGACGCTGCTGGCCTCCGGGGAAATCTCCGTGGGCGTGAGCTACACCACGGACCTGCCGGCCAACGCCAAGCGCAAGAAACTGCGCGACATCCCCTGCAAGGTGCTGCGCGGCGACGACCGTCCGGGGCCGCTGACCTTGGACGAGTACTGCGCGCGGCCCCATGCGATGGTGTCGTTCTCGGGCGATCTGAGCGGCAACATCGACCTGGATCTGGCCAAGGTCGGTCGCACCCGCCGGGTGGTGCTGGGCGTGCCGCAGTTCAGCGGCTTGCGCGCCTTGCTGGCCGGCACCGAGATGATCGCCACCGTGCCCGACTACGCGGCGTGCGCGCTGGTGGAAGGGTGTGCGCTGCGGGCCGAGGATCCGCCGTTCCCCATCGACGCGGCGCAACTGTCGATGGCGTGGAGCGGGGTGCATGACAACGATCCGGCGGAACGCTGGCTCCGGTCGCGGATCAACCAGTTCATGTCGGCGGAGCTGGACATTCCGGTGGTGTAGGTGGCCCGGCCTGGGCACTTCAGGATTCCATCTCGGTCAAGCCGAATTGTCGGACTGCCGCTCATCGGAAACCCGCCCACCCCTGTCAGATATGACAGTAGCCACTGCCCCCGCCCCGGCTTCAAATGACCCCGTCGCCCACCCGCACCGGAGTCACCGCCATGCTCATCCAGCCCCTGCGCACCGTCGCCCCCCTGGCCCTGCGCGAACCCGAGATCCCCGGCCGCACCGAGCCCCAGCTGCCGGACGGCTCCTGGGGCATCAACTGCGCCGCCGCGAAGGACAACTTCCCCGACAAGGGCATGAAGGTGCACGTCCTGGAGTGGAGCGGGATGCAGGTTGGCGACTCCGTCGTAATAGACTTCGACAACGGCAAGGTGGACCAGCACACGATCACCCAGGCCAGCGAGGTCGGCCAGCGCGTCACCCTGTGGGTGCCGCCGGGGCGCATCACCAGCGGCGCGCACACCCTGAGCTACACCGTCACCCGCCTGAGCCAGGCGCCAGAGCCCTTCTCGCCGCCGGTCAGGCTCTACGTCAAGCTGGAGCTGCCCGGCGGCCAGGACCTGGATCCGGAAGAAGGCGCGCACTCGGAGCTGTACCAGTACATCGACCCCGAACTGGTCGCCGGCGGCATCGACAAGGACGCCGCCGCCCAGGGCGTCGACATCGTGATCAAGGCCAAGCCGGGCCGCCCGGCCAAGCCCGTCTACCCCAACATGGCCGTGGGCGACGTGGTGACCCTGAGCTGGGGCGGCGTGCTGGTGAGGTCGGCGCCGGTGACCCAGGCACAGGTCGATGACCCGGCCAACAACCCCCTCACCGTCCACGTCAGCCCGGCGGCGATCCTCGAGGCCGGCGACTCGGGCCCCGAGGGCCTGGCCGTGACCTTCACCCTGCATGACCTGGTCAACAACGCCGCCGAGGACTGGTGCCGGGAAACCCGCCTGGTGGTGGACACCGGCAGTTCGCGGCTGGAGGCGCCGATCGTCAAGCAGGCCAACGGCAACGTGCTGGACCTGGATACCCTCGGCGATGAAGACCTTGACCTTCAGGTGTGGGCCGACGCGACCAACTTCAAACTCAACGACGTCATCGTCA
>NZ_JBIVHR010000101.1:0-19021 GCF_044749305.1 Pseudomonas sp. NPDC089534
CGGCCATGCCGGACACTACTGTCAATCGCTGCCATGACTTGTCAGCACACCGAATCCTCTGATCGAGATACACACGTGATCGAAAATCTACGCAACATCGCCATCATCGCCCACGTTGACCACGGTAAAACCACCCTGGTCGACAAACTGCTGCGCCAATCCGGCACCCTGGAGCGCAACGAGCTCAACGACGAGCGCGTGATGGACTCCAACGACCAGGAAAAAGAGCGCGGCATCACCATTCTGGCGAAGAACACCGCCATCAACTGGAACGGCTACCACATCAACATCGTGGACACCCCGGGCCACGCCGACTTCGGCGGCGAAGTAGAGCGCGTGATGTCCATGGTCGACTCCGTGCTGCTGCTGGTCGACGCCCAGGACGGCCCTATGCCGCAAACCCGCTTCGTGACCAAGAAGGCCTTCGAAGCCGGTCTGAAGCCGATCGTCGTGATCAACAAGGTCGACCGTCCGGGCGCGCGTCCTGACTGGGTCCTGGACCAGATCTTCGACCTGTTCGACAACCTCGGCGCCACCGACGAACAGCTGGACTTCAAAGTCGTCTACGCCTCGGCCCTGAACGGCATCGCCGGTCTGGACCACACCGAGATGGCCGAAGACATGACCCCGCTGTACCAGTCGATCGTCGACAACGTTCCGGCTCCGGCCGTTGACCGTGACGGTCCGTTCCAGATGCAGATCTCCGCTCTGGACTACAACAGCTTCCTGGGCGTGATCGGCGTGGGCCGCATCGCCCGTGGCCGCGTCAAGCCGAACACTCCGGTCGTCGCCATCGACACCGAAGGCAAGAAGCGCAACGGCCGCATCCTGAAGCTGATGGGTCACCACGGCCTGCACCGCGTTGACGTCGAAGAAGCCGCTGCCGGCGACATCGTCTGCATCAGCGGTTTCGACGAGCTGTTCATCTCCGACACCCTGTGCGACATGAACAACGTCGAAGCGATGAAGCCGCTGACCGTCGACGAGCCGACCGTTTCCATGACCTTCCAGGTGAACGACTCGCCGTTCTGCGGCAAGGAAGGAAAGTTCGTGACCTCCCGCAACATCAAGGAGCGTCTGGACAAAGAGCTGCTGTACAACGTTGCCCTGCGCGTTGAAGAAGGCGACTCGGCCGACAAGTTCAAGGTATCCGGCCGCGGTGAGCTGCACCTGTCGGTTCTGATCGAAACCATGCGCCGCGAAGGCTTCGAGATGGCCGTAGGCCGTCCTGAAGTGATCATCCGCGAAGTCAACGGCACCAAGCAGGAGCCGTTCGAGAACGTGACCATCGACATCCCTGAGGAATCCCAGGGCAAGGTGATGGAAGAGATGGGCCTGCGTAAGGGCGACCTGACCAACATGGCGCCGGACGGCAAGGGCCGTGTGCGCCTGGAATACAACATTCCGGCCCGTGGTCTGATCGGTTTCCGTAACCAGTTCCTGACCCTGACCAACGGTGCAGGCATCCTGACCTCGATCTTCGACCGCTACGACACCATGAAGTCCGGCCACATGTCCGGCCGTCTGAACGGCGTTCTGGTTTCGGTCGAGACCGGCAAGGCGCTGACCTACTCCCTGGAAACCCTGCAGGCGCGCGGCAAGCTGTTCGTCGAGCACGGCCAGGAGATCTACAACGGTCAGATCGTCGGCCTGAACAGCCGCGACAACGACCTGGGCGTCAACCCTACCAAGGGCAAGAAGCTCGACAACATGCGTGCTTCGGGCAAAGACGAAACCATCGCCCTGGTTCCGCCGGTCCGCTTCACCCTGGAACAGGCCCTGGAATTCATCCAGGACGACGAGCTGTGCGAAGTCACGCCGAAGTCCATCCGTCTTCGCAAGAAGATCCTGGACGAAGGCGAGCGTACCCGCGCTGCCAAGAAAGCCAAGGCTTGATCATCTAGCCTGAGCTGAAACGAAAACGCCCCCGGTCGAAAGGCCGGGGGCGTTTTTGTTTGTTCGGGATTTGTGCGGTGTCTGTACCGGCCCCATCGCTGGCAAGCCAGCTCCCACAGGGTTCGGCGGTGTTCGCGCAAATGGCAGGCCACCGCAAATCCTGTGGGAGCCAGCCTGCTGGCGATAGCGGCCGATCAGCCGCTGCAAAAATCAGAACCGCTCGATGTTGCGCGACTGCCGCTCGCGCTCCACTTCCTTGGGCTTGTACGCGCAGTAGCCCGGGCGCGGGCCGATCTTGGGGTGGTTGCGGCAGGTGTCCGGGCGCTTGTCATAAATGGTGCACAGCCGGCTCTTACGATCCAGGTAATAGCAGTCGTTGTTGCTCATGCGCTGGAGGGTGAAGATCCCCGACTTCTGGTTGAAGCGCTCGACCAGCCCTTCCTTCTGCAGGCGCTTGGCGATGTTCTTCGGCGGTTCGCCCAGCTCGAATTCGTCGACCACGCCGATGCGCACCAGGTCCTTGATCTTGACCTCGACCGGTAGCGTGCAGCAGCTCGACACGCAGGAGCCGCACATCGGCGCCGAGTATTTGGCCCAGGTCTCGAGACGGTCGATCTCGGCGGCGGCGATCAGGTTGGGCTTCATCATCGGTGTTTACCAGGCGTAGGCATCAGGGCGCGCGATCATACCGGGAGCGGTGGATTTTTGAACAACCTTTCGCCGGTTTTTTGTTGGGCGACGCCGTTGCCGCAGCGGTTCGGCACGCCCCCTGCATCGGATACGGCGCGCGTTCGACGATTGCCTGCACCGGAAAAACAGCCGAACCAGAGCCGCCGCCGTCGGTCAGACCGACTAGGCTCTGACCATTCCCCGCTCGCCCGAGGTCCTATCGATGACTCAAGAACCGCTAGTTCGCGAAGCAGAGGTGGCCGCATTCCGCGACGCCGTCCTGACCAAACTCACCTACGCGGTGGGCAAAGACCCGGATCACGCCTTCGACCACGACTGGTTCGAAGCCATCGCCCTGGCGGCGCGCGATCACATGGTCGAGCACTGGATGGACCACACCCGGCAGATCTACCGCAAGGGCCAGAAGCGGGTGTACTACCTCTCGCTGGAGTTCCTCATCGGCCGCCTGCTGTACGACAGCCTGAGCAACCTCGGCCTGCTCGACGTGGCCCGCGAGGCGCTGACGGAGCTGGGCGTGGACCTGGAGCGCATCCGCATCCTGGAGCCCGACGCGGCGCTGGGCAACGGCGGCCTCGGGCGGCTGGCGGCGTGCTTCATGGAGAGCATGTCGACCCTGGGCATCGCCGGCCACGGCTACGGCATCCGCTACGAGCACGGCCTGTTCCGCCAGGCCATCGTCGACGGCTGGCAGCAGGAGCAGACCGAGCACTGGCTGGACTTCGGCAACCCGTGGGAGTTCGAGCGGCCGGAAGTGGTCTACACCATCGGCTTCGGCGGCAGCGTCGCCACGGTCACCGACGCGAGCGGCAAGGCCAAGCAAGTCTGGTCGCCGTCGGAAACCGTGCGGGCCATCGCCTACGACACCCCGGTGGTCGGCTGGCGCGGGGCCAGCGTCAATACCCTGCGGCTGTGGCGGGCACGGGCCATGGAAGACCTGCACCTGGAGCGCTTCAACGCCGGCGACCACCTGGGCGCGGTGGCCGAAGTGGCCCGGGCCGAAAGCATCTCCAGGGTGCTTTACCCGGCCGACAGCACCGAAGCGGGGCAGGAACTGCGCCTGCGCCAGGAATACTTTTTCGTCACCGCCTCGCTGCAGGACCTGCTGCGACGCCACCGCAACATGCACACCTCGGTGCTGACGCTCGGCGATCACGCGTCGATCCAGCTCAACGACACCCACCCCTCGATCGCCGTCGCCGAACTGATGCGCCTGCTGGTGGATGTCTACGACGTGGCGTGGGACGCGGCGTGGCAAGTCACGGTCGAGACCCTGTCGTACACCAACCACACGCTGCTGCCCGAGGCGCTGGAGACCTGGCCGGTGGGCCTGATGGAGCGCATGCTGCCGCGGCACATGCAGATCATCTACCTGATCAACGCCCAGCACATCGATTCGATCCGGGCCAAGGGCATCCACGACTTCGACGTGCTGCGCGCGGTGTCGCTGATCGAGGAGGACAACGGCCGGCGGGTGCGCATGGGCAACCTGGCGTTCCTCGGCTCCCACAGCGTCAACGGCGTGTCCGGGCTGCACACCCAGCTGATGCGCAAGACGGTGTTCGCCGAGCTGCACAAGCTGTATCCGCAACGGATCAACAACAAGACCAACGGCATCACCTTCCGCCGCTGGCTGTACCAGGCCAACCCGGAGCTGACCTCCATGCTGGTCGACGCCCTCGGCCCGCAGGTGCTGGACAACCCCGAGGAGCGCCTGCTCGACCTTGAGCCGTTCGCCGAGAAGACGGCCTTCCGCAAGGCCTTCGCCGAGCAGCGGCTGCACAGCAAGAAAGCCCTGGCCTACCTGATCCACGAGCGGCTGGGGGTCGCGGTGAACCCGGCGGCGATGTTCGACGTGCAGGTCAAGCGGATCCACGAGTACAAGCGCCAGTTGCTCAACCTGATGCACACCGTCGCGCTGTACCAGGCGATCCGCGCCGAACCTGAAGTCGACTGGGTGCCGCGGGTGAAGATCTTCGCCGGCAAGGCCGCGGCCAGCTACCACCAGGCCAAGCTGATCATCAAGCTGACCAACGACATCGCCCGGGTGGTGAACAACGACCCGACCGTGCGCGGCCTGCTGAAAGTGGTGTTCCTGCCCAACTACAACGTCAGCCTGGCGGAGAGCATCATTCCGGCGGCGGACCTGTCGGAGCAGATCTCCACCGCCGGCTTCGAGGCTTCGGGCACGAGCAACATGAAGTTCGGCCTCAACGGCGCGCTGACCATCGGCACCCTCGATGGCGCCAACGTGGAGATGTGCGAGCGCATCGGCGCCGAGCACATGTTCATCTTCGGCCTGAGCGCCCAGCAGGTCGAGGCGCGCAAGCAGAACCACGAGTTCAGCGCCGCGCCGGACATCGCCGCGTCCCACCGCCTGAACGACGTGCTGCAGGCGATCCGCGGCGGGGTGTTCTCGCCGGACGACACCTCGCGCTACACCGGGCTGATCGATTCGCTGGTGGACTACGACCGCTTCCTGGTCTGCGCCGACTTCGACGCGTACTGGGAAGCGCAGCGGCGGGTCGAGGCCCACTGGCACGACGCCGACAACTGGTGGCGCTCGGCAGTGCTGAACACGGCGCGGATGGGCTGGTTCTCGTCCGACCGCACCATCCGCGAATACGCCACGGACATCTGGAAGGCGCTGGAGTAGCTTTTCGCGGGAATTGTGCGCAAGGCCCGGCGTTCGCCGGGCCGGATCGATATACTGGGCGCCGTTTCAAAGGCAGTCCCGGGTCTTGCGGTTTCTCTTCGGGAGCGAGCCTGCTCGCGACGGCGTCCGTTCAGCCGGCATCAGTGCCGCCGGTCCGGGCCCCTTCGCGGGCAGGCTCGCTCCCGCATGAAAAGCATCTTGCGGGTGAAGATTGCTGCCTAGACTGACTGGACTGCCGCATTCGCCCCGTACCGGGGCCGCTTAGGGATATCGACCATGCAATGGATGTTCATGTTGATCGGGCTGGTGCTCGGCTGGCTGCTGGACGAGTCGTTCAGCGACGCGCTGCTGGGTGCGTTGCTGGGGCTTGGGATCGGCCAGGCGATCCGCATCGCCCGGCTCGGCGCGCAGGCGGCGCAGCAGCAGCGTCAACTTGAACAGGCCCAAGCGGCGTTGCAGGCCGTCGAGCAGCGGCTGTTGCGGCTGGAGGGCGCTCCGGCCCAGGCCGCGCCCTCTTTCAGCGAAGCCCCGGCCGATGAGGCCGCTGCGCAACCGATCGCCGCGGCGCAGGCCGCGTCAGAACGTCAACCTGAGCCTCAATCCGAGCCCCGGCCGGTGCCCGAACTGGTCTGGGAACTGCCGCCTGAGCTCGAGCCCGTTCCCGTCGTCAGCCCAGCGCTGGCGCAGGACGCCTGGCGCGCCGAAGCCGCCCCGTCCGAACCGCCAGCCCCTGCCGAACCCCGTGGGCCGAACCTGATCGAACGCGCCATCGGCGCCGCCCGCAACTGGCTGTTCGGCGGCAACACGGTGCTGCGGGTCGGCGTGGTGCTGCTGTTCTTCGGTCTGGCGTTCCTGCTGCGCTACGCCACCGAGGGCGTGGTGGTGCCGGTGGAGCTGCGCTACGCCGGGGTCGCGGCGTCGGCCCTGGGCCTGCTGGCGCTGGGCTGGTGGCTGCGGCGGCGCAACGGCAGCTATGCGCTGATGCTGCAAGGCACCGGGATCGCCGTGCTGTACCTGACGGTGTTCGCGGCGATGCGCCTGCATCCGTTGCTCGATCCGTCCGCGGCGCTGGGGCTGCTGGTGGCGGTCACCGTGTTTTCCGCGATCCTGGCGATCACCCAGGATGCGCTGGCCCTGGCCGCCGTGGCGGCGCTCGGCGGGTTCGCCGCGCCGATCCTCACCTCCACCGGCGCCGGCAACCACGTCGCGCTGTTCAGCTATTTCGCCCTGCTCAACGCCGGCATTCTCGCCATCGCCTGGTTCAAGGCCTGGCGCCTGCTCAACCTGATCGGCTTCGTCGGCACCTTCGGCATCGGTTTCGCCTGGGGCGCCCGGTCGTACACGCCGGAACTGCTGTGGAGCACCGAGCCGTTCCTGATCCTGTTCTTCCTGATGTACCTGGCCATCGGCCTGCTGTTCGCCCGGCGCAAATTGCTGGAGCTGCCGGACGCCCCGGCGGACGGCGACCGCGCGGCGCTGCTGCACTGGTCGGCGCGCAAGGGCGACTACGTCGACGGCACGATGCTGTTCGGCCCGCCTCTGGTGGGCTTCGGGCTGCAACTGGCGCTGGTGCAGCACCTGGAGTTCGCCGCCGCGTTCAGCGCCCTGGCGCTGGGCCTGATCTACCTGCCGCTGGCCCGTGCGCTGATGGGCGGCCGGGCGCTGCTGCTCGGGGAAACCTGCCTGGCGCTGGGCGTGATCTTCGCCAGCCTGGCGATTCCGCTGGGGCTGGATGCGCGCTGGACGTCCGCCGCCTGGGCGGTGGAAGGCGCGGGGATCTTCTGGCTGGGCCTGCGCCAGCAGCGGTTGCTGGCGCGGGGCTTTGCGCTGTTGCTGCAATTGGGCTCGGCGCTGGCGTTCCTCAGCGGGCTGCGCGCCGGCGAGGCCAGCCTGCTCGACGGCGCGCCGCTGGGGGCGTTGATGCTCGGCCTGGCGCTGCTGTTCAGTTTCCGTCAATTGCGCCAGGCTCCGGCGCCGCAGACGCAGCCGTGGGAGCGCTACGGTCTGCCGGTGCTGGCGTGCCTGGGCCTGACGTTCCTCTATCTGCTGGCGCCGCTGTTCTTCTTCGCCCACGGCACGGCGATCTGCTGGGCGCTGGCCGGGCTGGCGACGCTGTTCGTCGGCCTGCGCCTGCAATCGCGCACGTTCCTGTTCACCGCGTTCGCCGTGCAGCTGCTGGGCGGCGCGCTGTTCCTGCTGCGCCTGCAAGGGGCCGGGGACGATTCGGCGGCGGTGTTCAGCGCCGGCTGGAGCGGGCTGCTCAGCGCCTCGCTGATCGGGCTGGCGCTGATCGCCGGCATGCTGCTGGCGGCCCGGGACGATATGGTGCGCAGCGACGTGCGCCTGCTGCGGGGCCTGTCGGTGGTGTTGCTGGCCGGCCTGGTGCTGATCAACCTGGCGGTGCTGTTCGTGCTGCCGTGGCGGACCGCGAGCGCGGTGTGGGCGGCCAGCGGCCTGCTGATCATCTGGCTGAGCCTGTACCTGCGCCAGCCGGTGAGTTTTGTGTTCGGCCTGCTGTTGCAGGTGATCGGCGGCGCGGCGTTCCTGCTGGCCGGTCCCCAGTGGCTCGGGCCGCTGTCCGGCGAGGGCCTCAAGCCGCTGGCCCATGGCGGGTTCTGGACGCCGCTGGTGCTGGGCGTGGCCGCGCTGGTCGGCGCCTGGCGCCTGCAACTGGGCAATCACGCCTCGGCGTTCGACCGCTTGAGCCTGCATCGTCTGTCCGAGGTGCTGCTGGTGTGGGGCGCCGCGTGGTGGGCGCTGGCCTGGGTCAGCGAAGTGCTGCGCTTTGCGCCGTTGCCCCTGCAGGCGACGCTGCTGCTGGCGGTGGCGGCTTTGAGCGTCGGCGTGTGGACGCTGTTGGCGTCGCGGCTGAAATGGCCGGCGCTGGGGCTGGTCTGCACCTTGCTGACGCCGGCGGCGGGCCTGGTGCTGCTTACGGCCTGGCATTCGCGCTACCACCCGGCGGCGGCGTTCGGCTGGCTGGCCTGGGCGCTGGTGTTCGCCGTGCACTTCCTCAGCCTGCGGCGCCTGGCGCCGAGGCTGCCGGCGCGGGCCCTGAGCACGGCCCATGTGCTCGGCTGCTGGCTGTTGATCGGCGTGCTGGCGCTGGAGCTGCGCTACGGCCTGCTGCTGTTGTCCGAGCAGTACAACGCCTGGCGCTGGCTGGGTTGGGCGATCCTGCCGAGCCTGTACCTGCTGCTGATGGCGGCCCCGCGCGACTGGCCGTGGCCGGTGGCGGCGTTCCCCCGCGAGTACCGCGTGTACGCGGCGGCGCCGCTGGCGGCGCTGATGCTCGGCTGGTTCTGGCTGGCCAACGGGGTGAGCGACGGCAACGCCGAACCGCTGCCTTACGTGCCGCTGCTCAACCCGCTGGAGCTGGGCCTGCTGTTTGCGCTGTTCGGCGTCTACGTCTGGTCGCGCAGCGCGGTCGGGCAACTGGCGATCCGCGAGGACTACGCCAGCCTCGCCGCGCAGGCGGTCGCCGGGGTGTCGCTGTTCGCCTTCGGCACGGCGCTGGTGACCCGCGCCGCCCACCATTGGGCCGGGATCCCGTTCGAGCTGGATCTGCTGCTGGAGTCGATGCTGGTGCAGGCGGGGCTGTCCATCGTCTGGACGCTGATGGCGCTGGGGCTGATGATCGGCGGGCACCTGCGCCATCGCCGCGAGGTGTGGCTGATCGGTGCGGCGCTGATCGCGCTGGTGGTGGCCAAACTGATTTTCGTCGAATTGAGCAACCGGGGCGGACTGGCCCGGATCGTCTCGTTCATTGGCGTCGGCGTGTTGCTGCTGGTGGTGGGCTATTTCGCCCCGCTGCCGCCCAAGCGCGCCGAGGCCGCACCGGCGGCGGACAAGCCCGCGCCGGAAACCGGAGGAGTGTCGTCTTGAGTCGCAAGCTTAATCTGGGGTGGCTGATGCTGGGCGTGGCCATGACGGTCGGCGCCCAGGAAAAACCGGCGGACTTCGCCGCGCAGGTGCCGTTGGCGGTGAGCGGCGAAGGCCCGTGGTATCGCCTCGAGTTGCCGCTGAGCGTGCAGTTGCAGGCCCGGCAGACCGACCTCAGCGATCTGCGGGTGTTCAACGCCGCCGGCGAGCCGCAGGCTTATGCGTTGGCCCGCGAATCGGCGCAGACCCGCGACGACGGCCAGTTGCACGACGTGAAGTGGTTCCCGCTGTACGCCGCCGCCGACGCCCAGGAGCGGGCGCCGAACGTGCGCATCCAGTCCACCACCAGCGGCACGCTGGTCGAGGTGCAGCCCGCCGGCCAGTTGGAGGCGGGCGAAGAAGTGCTGCGCGGCTGGCTGCTCGACGCCAGCGCGGTCAAGGCGCCCCTGCAGCAGCTGATCCTCGACTGGAGCAGCGAGCGGGACGGCTTCCAGCGTTTTTCCATCGAGGCCAGCGACGATCTGCAGCACTGGCGCCCGTGGGGCGAAGGCCAGGTGGCGCGGCTGACCTTTGCCGACGAGCAGGTCGAGCAGCACGAAGTGGTCCTGCCGGGCCAGAACGCCCGTTACCTGCGCCTGCTGTGGGACTCGCCGGCCTCGGCTCCGGCGCTGACGGCGGCGCAGCTCAAGAGCAGCGACCCGCGTCAGGTGCCGTTGCCGCTGGTCTGGTCGCAGGCGCTGGCCGGCAGCCGCGGCAAGGCCGGCGAATACACCTGGCAGTTGCCGATGGGGCTGAACGTCGAGCGGGTGCAGGTCGAACTCAAGCAGGCCAACAGCCTGGCGCCGGTGACGCTGGCCGGGCGCCGCGAAACCAGCCTGCCGTGGCAGACGCTGACCGGCGGTTTGCTCTATCGCCTGACCCAGAACGGCCAGGACGTGGTGCAGAACGAACTGCAGCTGTACGGGCAGACCGTCCAGCAGCTCCGGCTGACGGTCGACGAGCGCGGCGGCGGCCTCGGCGAACAGGCGCCGAGCCTCAAGTACGCGGTGCGCGCCACCCAAGTGATCTTCCTGGCCCGGGGCGAAGGGCCCTACAGCCTGGCGCTGGGCAACGCCGGCGTGAAGACCGCGAACCTGCCGCTGTCCACGCTGATCCCCGATTTCACCCCGGCGAAACTGGCGGCGCTGGGCAAGGCCACGGTGCAGGGCGAATCGCTCGCGACCCAGACCTCGACCGCCACCACGGCGGCGACGGCGGACACGAACTGGAAGAAGTTCGGGTTGTGGGCGGTGCTGCTGCTCAGCGTGGCGTTCCTGGGGGCGATGGCGTTCAGCCTGTTGCGCAAGCCGCCGGCCAAGTCCTGAGGCGGACCGGATCGGGGGCCGGCTCGCTCCTGCAGGAAGCGGCGGCGTTCACTGGATGTGTGTCCACTGAAGATCCCTTGTGGGAGCGAGCCTGCCCGCGATGACGGCGGTATGGCCGACAGGAATCTCGGCCCGTTCGCAAAACCCGGGCCGCCGCCCGTCCCGTTTTCAATCTACGCTCAACCTCGTGCCTGAACTCTGTCCCGCCAATCCCGTCAGATGGCAGGAATTGCCCCGACGCACGTTTACGGGCGTCACCGCTCGCTAGGTTTCCAGACTCCCTGTAAACTGCGCGGGTTTTTCAGCCCCCCATTCCACCGGAGCCGTCCATGTCCCGCGTTACCCTGAGTCGCTATTTGATTGAGCAGACCCGCAGCAACAACACCCCTGCCGATCTGCGCTTCCTGATCGAAGTGGTGGCGCGTGCCTGCAAGGAAATCAGCCACGCCGTGTCCAAAGGCGCCCTCGGCGGCGTCCTGGGCAGCATGGGCACCGAGAACGTCCAGGGCGAAGTGCAGAAGAAGCTGGACGTGCTGTCCAACGAAATCCTGCTCGAAGCCAACGAGTGGGGCGGCCACCTGGCCGGCATGGCGTCCGAAGAGATGGACAATGCCTACCAGATCCCGGGCAAGTACCCGAAAGGCGCGTACCTGCTGGTGTTCGACCCGCTGGACGGTTCGTCGAACATCGACATCAACGCCCCGGTCGGCACCATCTTTTCGGTGCTGCGCTGCCCGAACGAATACCTGAGCCAGAACGAAAGCCTGAACGAGAAGGCCTTCCTGCAGCCGGGCACCCAGCAGGTGGCCGCCGGCTACGCGATCTACGGCCCGCAGACCATGCTGGTGCTGACCCTGGGCGACGGCGTCAAGGGCTTCACCCTGGACCGTGAGATGGGCAGCTTCGTGCTGACCCACGAAAACATCACCATCCCTGAAAGCACTCAGGAATTCGCCATCAACATGTCCAACCAGCGTCACTGGGAAGCTCCGGTGCAGCGCTACGTTGAAGAACTGCTGGCCGGCGAAGAAGGCCCGCTGAAGAAGAACTACAACATGCGCTGGGTGGCAGCGATGGTCGCCGACGTGCACCGCATCCTGACCCGCGGCGGCCTGTTCATGTACCCGCGTGACAGCCGCGAGCCGTCCAAGCCGGGCAAGCTGCGCCTGATGTACGAAGCCAACCCGATGTCGTTCCTGGTGGAACAGGCGGGCGGCGCGTCCACCGACGGCCATCAGCGCATCCTCGACATTCAGCCTGAAGGCCTGCACCAGCGCGTGGCGGTGTTCCTCGGCTCGAAGGAAGAAGTCGAACGCGCCACGGCCTACCACAAGGCCTGACCCATGGACGCGCCCTGGCAGCCGTTGCTCGATTGGTGGTTCGGCCATGCCGGATCGGCGAGCGCAACGGCGGCCGAAAAGGGCGCGTTGTGGTTCGGCAAACGCGACAGCCAAGACCTCGAAGCGCGGGAGCGTTTCGGGGTCTTTGTCGATCAGGCCCTGGCCGGCGGCTTGACCGGGTGGACGCAATGTCCCGAGGGTTGGCTGGCCGTGGTGCTGCTGCTCGATCAACTGCCGCGCATGATCTATCGCGGCACGCCTCAAGCGTTCTCCGGTGATGCCCGCGCCCAGAAGCTGGTCGCCCAAGGCATTGCGGCGGATTTCGACCGGCAACTGAAGCCGATCCAGCGGGTGTTCATCTATCTGGTGTTCGAGCACTGCGAAAACCTCGCGGTGCAGAACGAGGCCGTCTCAAGGTTCATGGCGCTGGTGGACGAACAGCCGCAGGCCGAGCGCGCGGTGTTTGCCGACAATCTGGACTATGCCGAACGGCACCAGAAAGTGATTGCCCGGTTCGGGCGGTTTCCGCACCGCAATGCGGTGTTGGGGCGCGATTCGACGGCTGAGGAGTCGGCGTTTCTGTCGACGCCGGGTTCAAGCTTCTGAATCTGCTTCAAGGCATCTGACGCCATCGTCAGATCGACGCCCGGAGCCAGCCCGCTCCCACAGGTTTCCGGGATGAACGCTCATTGCGTATACACCCGATAACCCTGTGGGCGCTGGCTTGCCAGCGATGGCGGCAGTCGCCGCGCCTCAGATGCGGAAACTGCCCACCAGATGCTTGAGCCGCGCTGCCTGCTGCTCGAGGTCCGAGCACGCACGCAACGTCGCTTGCAGGTTTTCCACCCCTTCCTGGTTCAGCATGTTGATCTCGCTGATGTCGACGTTGATCGACTCCACCACGGCGGTCTGCTCTTCGGTGGCGGTGGCCACCGACTGGTTCATCCCGTCGATCTCGCCGATGCGCTGGGTCACGCTGCCCAGGCGTTCGCCGGCCTGGTTGGCGATGCCCACGCTGCTTTCGCTCTGGCGCTGGCTGTCGGTCATGATGGTGACCGCCTGACGGGCGCCGACCTGCAGCTCTTCGATCATCTTCTGCACTTGCTGCGCCGAATCCTGGGTGCGGTGCGCCAGGTTGCGCACTTCGTCGGCCACCACGGCGAAACCGCGGCCCGCCTCGCCGGCGCGGGCCGCTTCGATGGCGGCGTTGAGCGCCAGCAGGTTGGTCTGCTGCGAGATGCTGGTGATCACCTCCAGGATCTGGCCGATGTTCACCGTGTGGCTGTTCAGGGTCTCGATGTTGCCGCAGGAATCGCTGATTTGCGCCGACAGCTGCTGCATCGCGTGGATGGTCTTGTCCACCACCTGCTGGCCGTCTTCGGCCTGGCTGCGCGCTTCGCTGGAATGCTGCGAGGCGAGGGCGGCGTTCTGGGCGATCTCCTGGGCGGCGGCGCCCAGTTGGTTGATCGCGGCGGCCACGCTGTTGGTGCGCGAGGCCTGCTGGTCGGAGTTGTGCATCGACGAGTTGGAGGCCGCGACCACCCGCAGGGCGACTTCGTTGACTTGCCCGGTGGCCGACGACACTTCGCGGATCGAGGTGTGGATGCGTTCCACGAAACGGTTGAACGACAGGCCCAGGGCGCCGAACTCGTCGTGGCCGTGGATGGTCAGGCGCTTGGTCAGGTCGCCTTCGCCTTCGGCGATGTCATGCATGGCGCGGCCCATGGTCAGCAGCGGCTGCATCAGGACGCGGATCAGCATGCCGAGCAGGGCGATGATGATCACCACCGCGATCACCATGGCGATCAGCGCCGAGGTGCGGAATTCGCTGAGCATCGAGAACGCGGTGTCCTTGTCCAGCACCAGCGCCACGTACCAGTCGGCGGAGGGCACGCCGTTGACGTGGGTGAACGAGATCAGTTGGGTCTTGCCGTCGGCCTCGACTTCCTTCAGGCCGGGGCTGACGCTCGGTGCGCCGTCGGGATAGGCGTCGGCCAGGCTCTTGAGCACCAGTTTGCTGTCCGGGTGGATCAGGATCTTGCCTTCGCGGCTGACGATGAACGCGTGGCCGTGGCCGCCGAAGTTCAGCGAGTTGATGATCGCGCTGACGCTGGACAGGTCGATGTCGGCGCCGGCCACACCGATCATCTGGCCTTGGCGCTGCACCGGGGTGGCGACGGTGATCACCAGTTTGCCCGACGAGGCGGCGATGTAGGGTTCGGTGACGATGGTCTGTTGGGCGGCGTTGGCCGCCTTGTACCAGCCGCGGGCGCGCGGGTCGTAGTCCGGCGCGCGGTTGCCGGCCGGCACCGAGAACATCACGCCGTCGGCGCCGCCGAAGTAGCTGAGCTGGAAATTGCCGGTGTAGGCGGGCAGGTCGATGATGCGCTTGAGGCTGTCGGGGGCGTTGCCGTCGGCGACGATCTGCTGGGACAGCGACTGCAGCAGCTGGATGCGGCTCTCCAGCCAGGTCTGGATGTTGCTGGTGGTCAGGCTGCCCAGTTCCTGCATCGACGCTTCGGTGCTGCTGCGCAGGGTTTCGCGCTGGCGATAGTCGTTGAACAAAATGAAACAGGCGAATGCAACGGCCACCACGAGGGCGGCAGCCAACAAGATCTTGTGGCTGAATTTCATGTTTCTGGTCATTAAATGAGCTACCGCGAAGGGGCTGGTCAAGAAAGGGCGGCAATTTGCCACACTCTCGGGCTTTGCGCTGCTCTTATTTCGACCGCCCTTTCCCAAAGATGAGGGCGTTCTCGCGAAATGCGACGAAATGCTCAAAGGCCCCACAAAGTGTCTGATTTATCGGGAAAAGACAGACAGGCGGGCCAACAAATAGCCATCCCCGGAGGGAACCCGGCAGGGGTTTTCTCTTCTAAGCTTCTGGTTGGCGCCAGGCCATCCCCCTTCCGCTCCAGGAGTTACACATGTCGCTGCGTTCTATCGCCTTGCTGTCGTTTTGCGTGCTGTTGGCCGCCTGCAGCAAGATCAATCAGGAAAACTACTCGAAGCTCTCGACCGGGATGGCCAAGGCCGAGGTGGAGACCCTGCTCGGCAAGCCCACCGATTGCGCGGGTGCGCTCGGCATGTCCAGTTGCACTTGGGGCGACGAAAAGAGCTTTATCAGCGTGCAGTACGCCGGTGACAAAGTGTTGATGTTTTCCGGCCAAGGCCTGAAGTGAACCGGGGCCGCGCGCCCACGGGAGAAAAACAATGAAGCGGTTATTGCTTGTCCTTTTCGCCGGCCTGGTATTGGCCGGCTGCGCCACCACCGGTGAAGATCCGTTGGCGCCCAAGACAGTCCACAGCGTCAACCTCAAGCGCTACCAGGGCACCTGGTACGAGCTGGCGCGCCTGCCGATGTATTTCCAGCGCAACTGCGCACAGTCCGAAGCCCGCTACACCCTCCAGCCAGACGGCAACCTGGCGGTGCTCAACCGCTGCCTGACGGCGGACTGGCAGTGGGAAGAGGTCAAGGGCACGGCTTATCCGCAGGTGCCGGGCAAGCCCGACAAGCTGTGGGTCGAGTTCGATACCTGGTTCTCGCGATTGATCCCGGGCACCGCCAAGGGCCAGTACTGGGTGCTGTACGTCAGCGATGACTACAAGACCGCCATCGTCGGCGACCCGAGCCGGCGTTACCTGTGGTTGCTGTCCCGCACGCCGACGGTCAACGGCGTGGTGCGCGAGGAGTTGCTGAGCAAGGCGCGCCAGCAGGGTTACGACACCACGCGGCTGATCTGGCGCACCTCGGACCGGCAGATGGCCAAGACCTCCAACTGACCGTCACCGCCAAACCACAATGGGAGCCAGCTTGCTGGCTCCCATCGTTTTGATCCGCGTCAGCCCAGGAGCTCGCGCAGCACCTGGGTGAACGCCCGGGCGCTGTCCTCTTCCGCGGCATGCCGCCCACCGCGCACCACCCATTGGCCGTTCACCATGACGTCGCGCACTTGGCGGTCGCCGCCGGCGAACAGCCAACGGTTGAGGATGCCGTCGCCCTGGGCCGTCGCCAGATAGGGATCGTTGCCGTCGAGGGTGATCCAGTCGGCGCGCTTGCCGACCTCCAGCGCGCCGATCGGCTGGCCCAGCGCCTGGGCGCCGCCGTCCAGCGCCGCGTCGTACAGGGTGCGGCCGACCATCGGCTGATCGGCGCCGTACAGGCGGTTGCGCCGTTGGTCGCGCAGGCGCTGGCCGTATTCCAGCCAACGCAGCTCCTCCACTACGCTCAACGACACATGGCTGTCGGAACCGATGCCCATGCGCCCGCCTTGGGCCAGGAAATCCACCGCCGGGAAAATCCCGTCGCCGAGGTTGGCTTCGGTGGTCAGGCACAGGCCGGCGATGGCGCGGCTCTTGGCCATCAGCGTGACTTCGTCCGGATCGGCGTGGGTCGCATGCACCAGGCACCAGCGCGGATCGACCTCGACGTTCTCGTACAGCCACTGCAACGGGCGGCGGCCGCTCCAGCTCAGGCAGTCGTCGACTTCCTTCTGCTGTTCGGCGATGTGGATGTGCACCGGGCACTGCTTGTCGCTGGCCGCCAGCACGTCGCTGATCTGCTGCGGGGTGACCGCGCGCAGCGAGTGGAAACACAGGCCCAGCGACTGCGCCTTCTGCTGCGCCAGCACCGGTTGCAGGCGCGCCTGCAGATCGAGGTAGGCGTCGGTGCCGTTGATGAAGCGGCGCTGGCCGTCGTTCGGCGCCTGGCCGCCGAAGCCGGAATGGCTGTAGAGCACCGGCAGCAGGGTCAGGCCGATGCCGGCGGCGCCGGCGGCCTGGCTGATGCGCAAGGCCAGTTCGGCCGGGTCGGCGTAAGGCCGGCCGCTGGTGTCGTGGTGCACGTAATGGAATTCGGCCACCGAGGTGTAGCCGGCCTTGAGCATTTCGATGTACAGCTGGCGGGCGATGACGCCGAGTTGCTCCGGCGTGATTTTTCCGACGAGCCGGTACATCAGGTCGCGCCAGGTCCAGAAACTGTCGTTCGGATTGCCGGCCACTTCCGCCAGGCCGGCCATCGCCCGCTGGAAGGCGTGGGAGTGCAGGTTCGGCATGCCCGGCAGCAGCGGACCGCCCAGCCGTTCGGCGCCGTCTGCGGTGGAATCGGCCTGGACACTGGTCAGCACGCCGTCGGCGTTGACCTCAAGACGTACATTGTTGGCCCATCCACTAGGCAGCAGCGCGCGTTCGGCAAAGAAGGCGGACATGGTTCAGCACCCCATCGTGTGTTATTTGTATATACATATACAGACGTTTGCCTGCCCGGTAAACTCCGGCAAGCTAGCAACTTTCACCAGACGAACAGGGATCCACCGTGCCGACTCCGCCACCCGTCTCTCCGTTGGCCGCGAACATGGGCGACAGTCCGGCGCCCTTGTACGCCCGCGTCAAACAGATGATCACCCAGCAGATCGACAGCGGTAACTGGCCGCCGCACTACCGCGTGCCGTCGGAAAGCGAGCTGGTCAGCCAGCTGGGCTTCAGCCGCATGACCATCAACCGCGCCCTGCGCGAGATGACCGCCGACGGCCTGCTGGTGCGCATGCAAGGCGTCGGCACGTTCGTCGCCGAGCCCAAGAGCCAGTCCGCGCTGTTCGAAGTGCACAACATCGCCGACGAGATCGCGTCCCGCGGCCATCGCCACACCTGTCAGGTCATCGTCCTCGAAGAGGAGGCCGCCGGTTCCGAGCGTGCGCTGGCCCTGGACATGCGCGAAGGGCAGAAGGTGTTCCACTCGCTGATCGTGCATTACGAGAACGACATCCCGGTGCAGATCGAGGACCGCTTCGTCAACGCGCTGGTGGCGCCGGAATACCTCAAGCAGGATTTCACCCTGCAGACGCCGTACGCCTACCTGAACCAGGTCGCGCCGCTGACCGAAGGCGAGCACGTGGTCGAGGCGATCCTGGCCGAGCCGTCCGAATGCAAGCTGCTGCAGATCGAGAAGGGCGAACCCTGCCTGCTGATCCGCCGCCGCACCTGGTCGGGCCGTCAGCCGGTGACGGCGGCGCGCCTGATCCATCCCGGTTCCCGTCACAGTCTGGAAGGTCGGTTCCACAAATGAGTCAGATCAAGGTTTTACGTGCCGAAGGCTACCCGCGCATGCCGTGGAAGAACGGCGGCGGCAGCACCGAGGAAATCACCCGCGACGCCGGCGCCGGCCTCGACGGCTTCGGCTGGCGCCTGTCGATCGCCGACATCGCCGAGTCGGGCGGCTTCTCCACCTTCGCCGGTTACCAGCGGGTGATCACCGTTCTGCAGGGCGACGGCATGACCCTGTGCGTCGACGGTGACGACACCCGCCCGTTGCGGCCCCTCGACCCGTTCGCCTTCAGCGGCGAGAGCCAGGTGTCCTGCACCCTGCTCGGCGGGGCGATCCGCGACTTCAACCTGATCTACGCGCCGCAGCGCTACAGCGCACGCCTGCAATGGCTGGACGGCGAGCAACGCTTCTTCAGCTCGGCGGGCACGGTGCTGGTATTCAGCGTCAGCGAGCTTTTGCAGGTGCAGGCCGGCGGCCGCACCGAGCAACTGGGCCGGCACGATTGCCTGCAACTGGACGGTAACGCCGGGCTGGCGGAAGTCAGCGTCAATGCCGCGTGCTGCGTGATTGAACTGACCGCACGCT
This sequence comes from Pseudomonas sp. NPDC089534, assembly GCF_044749305.1. Classification (NCBI taxonomy): domain Bacteria; kingdom Pseudomonadati; phylum Pseudomonadota; class Gammaproteobacteria; order Pseudomonadales; family Pseudomonadaceae; genus Pseudomonas; species Pseudomonas sp. NPDC089534. Next base: position 18,454 of record NZ_JBIVHR010000101.1, read on the forward strand.
GATCCTTTAGAAACTGTAACTGTGGCGAGGGAGCTTGCTCCCGCTGTGATGCGAAGCGTTTCCTGAATCGGTCGGGAGTCCTTCGGCCTCCAGCGGGAGCAAGCTCCCTCGCCACAAGCGTTTTCGGTGTTCCTGTTTCCTGCGGCGCACCAATTTGTTACCGAACGCCCCAGCGTGGCGCAATGCCCCGCTCACGTAACAGCCTCCGACCTCCACGCAAAAACCCCTCCCGAAAAATTTCATTCACGCCGCAGCCCTTGATCCAGGCGCTCTCCAGCCCTGCGCGAAGGTTTTCTTGAACGCGCCTCCAACAAGTTGGCCGCTTGATTGCATATGCTTGTATGTACAAGTAAAGACGTATGCGTATGAGTTGAAGGAAACTCTCCGCGGCGTCCACTGATTCGCTTGTCGTGCAGTGAAGCGCACAGGCCCGCTTGCCCACCGCCAGGGTTGGTTTGAATTGAATGCTGAGGAGTGTTTTTCGTGACTGACAAAAAGCCTACCAAGTTCCGCGACGTCGAAATCCGCGCCCCCCGCGGCAACCAGCTGACCGCCAAGAGCTGGCTGA
>NZ_JBIVHR010000102.1:0-18926 GCF_044749305.1 Pseudomonas sp. NPDC089534
ACCAACCGAACTTGAGGCTGCAGGGTTCCCTTGCAACATAGAATCTCCCACAGGTCTTTGCGGTGGCCGCAGATCCTGCATGCGCTCCGCGCACTCTGTGGGAGCCAGCCTGCTGGCGATGGCGTCAGCCCAGGCCCCACAGGGCGAAATCCAGTCAGTCGTTCCCACGCAAACGCGGGCAAAAAAAATGCCGCTCCCGGGAGCGGCATTTCTGTGGGGCAAGGCTTACTCGGAAGCCACGGCGTTCTTCGCCAGGATCGCGTTGGCCAGTTCCATGTCCGACGCCTGCAGGCCCGGATTGTCGGCGCGGACCTTCTGCATCGCGGCTTCCAGGTACGGGCCGCGGATGCTGCCTTCGCTGGCGACGAAGCTGCCGGCATCGTCCTGGGCGGCGACGATCAGTTTGTGGTCCTTGAAGGTCAGGTAGGTCGAGCCGGTGGTGGCGCCGGACGAGATGACGTTACGCCAAAAGCTGTCAGCCATTGCCGAACCGACGGGAAGGGACAGCAAGGCAAGGGTGGCGACAGCAAGCTTGAGACGCATGGTGGATGACTCCGCTGGGGTTTGACTGTGGCGTTGGATCGTCATTCCCCCGGTCGAGTTCCGTGACCCGGCTGGAGGCGTGCCGACTTGTTTGGCACCATGTCGGCTTTCGTTTCCCATGCATGGATGCTGCCTTGGCGCTTATCGCTCTGATTTACATGACGGTGTGGTGGTTGGTCATCGGATCCTTTCTCGGCCTGCCGATCCTGCTGATCATGCTCTGTGTGCCGGCGTGGCGTCGGCCGCTGCTGCGCCACCCGCGCAAGCTCGGGGCCTTGACGCTGGTAGCCACGTCGGTCGTCGGCGTGACCACCTATCAAATCCTGAGCAGCTATCAGGAGAACCTGCGGCGCAACCCCACGCTGGATCACGCCGAGCAGATCGAAGGGCTGGACTTGCCTGCCGGCACCCGGCTGCACCTGAAGGCAGCCGAGCCGCTGGAGGCCGGCGGTCAACCTCAAGCGCAGGCCCTGGCCAGTCTGGAGGCCGCTGAATTCGGGGCGCCGCATACCGTCATGGGGCTGCGGGTCTCGGCGCTGCAGATGTATGGCTCGGACGAAGCGAATTTGAAGCTGGTGGGGAACCAGACGGTCGACGGCTGGCCCTGCGCCGGCGCCAGCTGGGTCGTCGCCCGCTTCAACCGGCAAGCGCGGCTGCGACCGGAGCTCTGGCGGTTCAGCCGTTGCGAACTGGTGCCCGGCACGCACATCGCCGGTGTGGACTGGCCGGCGGACAGCCAGGTGCTTCAGCGGGATGTCGGCTACAGCGTGAGCCATTACGGTACGTCGCCGGCCATTACCCTGGACGGCCTGGCGCTGAAGAATGTGAGCGTCAGGCTGGATGCGCAACGCGGGCGCCTGCATTGGGAAGGGCAACTGAGGACACCGATGACCTTGGGCGACTGGCACTACCCTGAAGGCATGAGGGTCGGCCAGATCATGCCGTACACCCTGGTGTTCCGTGCGGACGGGTACTACACCGGGCGAAACCTGCGCACAGGCGAGGGACTCGCGCCCGGGCATTCGATTGAACAGCATGTGCTGGACGGCGCCGAACTGTGGATCAAGCCCGACAGCGAGGTGGAGGGGTTCGACCGCTAGCGGGCGCTATGCCTGCGTGCTTTGCGGTGTCACCCGCAGCACCTCCTCGATGGTCGTCAGCCCCGCCGCGACTTTCTGCGCGCCCGACAGCCGCAGGCTGCGCATGCCTTCCTTGAACGCCTGGCGCCGGATGGCCGTGAGGTCGGTGTCGGGGCTGATCAGGGCCTTGAGGCCGTCGCTCAACTGCATGATCTCGTAGACGCCGGCCCGTCCGTGGTAACCGGTGTCGCGGCATTCCAGGCAACCGATGGCCCGCTGCGCGTTGCCCGGCAGCGGCGCCTGCCACGGGCGGGTCAGGGTTTGCCAGCCGTCTTCGTCCAGGGTGAGCGGCGCCTTGCAGTGCGGGCACAGGGTGCGCACCAGCCGCTGCGCCATGACCCCGAGCACCGTGGCCTTGATCAGGTAATGCGGCACGCCGAGCTCCAGCAGGCGGCTGATGGCGCTGGGCGCGTCGTTGGTGTGCAGGGTCGACAGCACCAGGTGCCCGGTCAGCGCGGCCTGGATCGCCATTTCGGCGGTTTCCAGGTCGCGGATCTCGCCGATCATGATGATGTCCGGATCCTGCCGCATCAGCGCCCGCACGCCGGCGGCGAAACCCAGGTCGATGTTGTGCTGCACCTGCATCTGGTTGAACGCCGGCTCGACCATCTCGATCGGGTCTTCGATGGTGCAGAGATTGACCTGGGGCGTCGCCAGTTTCTTCAGCGTGGTGTAGAGGGTGGTGGTCTTGCCCGACCCGGTGGGCCCGGTCACCAGGATGATGCCGTTGGGCTGGCGGGTCATGTCCTGCCAGCGGCGCAGGTCGTCGGCGGAAAAGCCCAGCTGGTCGAAGTCCTTGAGCAGCACCTCGGGGTCGAAGATCCGCATGACCATCTTTTCGCCGAACGCCGTGGGCAGGGTCGAGAGGCGCAGCTCGACCTCGCCGCCGTCCGGGGTCTTGGTCTTGACCCGGCCGTCCTGGGGCTTGCGCTTTTCGGCGACGTTCATCCGGCCCAGGCTCTTGAGGCGGCTGACGATGGCCATCGTCACCTGCGGGGGGAACTGGTAGACGTCGTGCAGCACGCCGTCGATGCGGAAACGCACCGTGCCTTGCTCGCGGCGCGGCTCGATGTGGATGTCGCTGGCCCGCTGCTGGAACGCGTACTGGAACAGCCAGTCGACGATGTTGACGATGTGCGCATCGTTGGCGTCCGGCTCCTGGTCGCTGGCGCCGAGGTTGAGCAGCTGCTCGAAGTTGCCCAGGTGGCCGCCCTGCTGGTCGGCGCTGCTGGCGCCGCTGACCGACTTGGCCAGGCGGAAGAACTCGACGCTCAGGCGCTGGATGTCCGCCGGGTTGGCCACCACCCGCTTGACCGGCAGCTTGAGGACGTGGGTCAGGTCGGCCTCCCAGCCGCTGACGTAGGGCTGGGCGCTGGCCACGGTCACCGCGTCGCGGTCGACGGCCACCGCCAGGATCCGATGGCGCTGGGCGAAGGCATAGGACATCAGCGGGATGACCGCCGCCACGTTGATCTTCAAGGGGTCGATGCGCAGGTACGGCTGGCCGGCCTGCTGGGCCAGCCACAGGGTCAGGCTCTCCAGGTCCAGGTGCCGGCCCGGGCGGCTGAGGTCGTCCAGCTGCTGGGCGGCGATGAACTCCAGCGGATGCGGCTGGCCCTGGGCGCCCTGGCGGCGGCGCGCGTTCAGCGCCTGTTCGGCGGCGTCCTGGCTGATGAAGCCCTGGGCGACCAGTTCACGGAGTAAATCGTTGAGGTCCAGCCAGCGATCCTGGGCGGCGAGTTGAACGGACATGCGGACACCTTTTGAACGACAGTGCGCAAAAGGATAGCCGCGGCCCCGCCGACCGTTGGGCCACTACCGGCCGCAAGCCGTTTCGGGATCTTTCAGCCGGCCGCCTGCACCGGCGCCGCCCGTGTCGCCTCGGCATTGTGCAGCGTGACCGAACAGACGCTGACCAGGTTGCCCAGCTTCTGCGCGATCACCTGGGCGCGGTGCCAGCTCAGCCCGCCCATGACGATGTCGATCGACAGCAGGTCGTCCAGCCGCTGCAGGTTGACCTGTTCAGGCGTCAGGGATTGCAGGGCGAACAGGTTCAGCACGCGCACCGGCAGGTCCGGTTCGGCTTCGGCGAGGATCCGGTACTGCGCCAGGCAATGGGCGTTGCGCGCGCTCCAGGCATCGGCGCGGGGCGAGGGGGTGGTCACGGCTTCGAGGTGGGGCATGGCGGCTCTCCGGATTCGGTGGAGAAATTTTTACATTCGGTGCCGGGCATTTCTTATCTAAGATGGGCGGATTATGCGGTTGGCCGACAGGCTCAATTCGTCTTTCTGTCATTCGGGGGATTATTTATGCACAGCGAGCTGGACAGCTACGACCGGCGCATTCTCGCGCTGCTGCAAGCGGACGCTTCCTTGTCCAGCGCACAGATCGCCGAACAGGTGGGGCTGTCGCAGTCGCCCTGCTGGCGGCGGATCCAGCGGATGAAGGAGGAGGGGATCATCCGCGGCCAGGTGACCTTGCTCGACCGCAAGAAGATCGGCCTGAACACGCAGATCTTCGCCCAGGTCAAGCTCAACGCCCACGGCCGCTCGAACTTCACCGAGTTCACCGAGGCGATCCGCGGTTTTCCGGAAGTGCTGGAATGCTACGTGCTGATGGGGGCGGTGGACTTCATGCTGCGCATCGTCGCGGCGGACATCGAGGCGTACGAGCGGTTTTTCTTCGAGAAGCTGTCGCTGGTGCCGGGGATCCAGGAGGTGAACTCGATCGTGGCGCTGTCGGAGATCAAGTCGACCACCAGTCTGCCGGTCTGAGGAGCTTCGTTGAGGGGGAGAGCCTCATCGCGGGCAGGTCGCACCGCCGCTCCCACACAGGTTCTGTGTCAGCCACAAATCCCCTGTGGGAGCCGGCCTGCCGGCGATGGCGGGGTCACAGGCGCAGCAGGGTCTTCCAGGCGCGGTTCTGATAGACCGCGATGGCCTGATGCTTGCGCGCATCCAGCGCTTCGTCGGTGATCGGCTGGTTGGCCAGTTGCGCCAGCTTGTTCAGTTCGCCGTACAGGCGGTCCATCTCGGCGATCTCCAGCACGTTGCGCGCGTGGTGCAGCCACACCTGGATGCGCTCGATGCGCGGCAGCTGTTCGGCCAGGTCTTCCGGCTGCTGCTGGTAGCGCTGCAGCTGCAGGGAGCCGGCTTCCTCGCTCAAGAGGCGAGGCAGCCAGCTGTGCAGCTGGGCCGAGCCCTGGCGGTTGCCGCGGGTGTTGCGTTCGGCGGTCCAGCCGCGGGCCAGCAGCCAGCGTGAGGCGTTCAGCGAGAACAGGCCCCAGCGCGGGTCTTCCAGTTCTTCGAGGAACTGTTCCGGCGCGGCCTTGCGCACGTCTTCATCGTCGAGACCGGCCTGCACCAGCGGGCGCCAGTCTTCGAGCAGGGCGTCGAGCGCCACGCGCAGGTCGTGGGTCGACGGGCGCGGAGCGGCCTGGCCGAGGCTGCTGAGCAGGGCGCGCAGTTCCGCAAGGCGCTCGACCCAGTCCTGCAGCAGGCGCCAATGGCCGTTGAAGCGGTACTGTTCGGCCAGCCGCTGGCTGCTGCCGAGCAGGTGCCAGCCCAGTGCGGCGAACGCGTCGTCGAGCGGGGTTTCGGCGGTCAGCTGCGGCGCCGGCAGGCTCAGCGAATAGCTGGCGGCGTCGTGCAGGCGGTAGCCGCGCTCGGCCTTGCTGATGTCGCACGGCATCAGGGCCAGGGTCTCGGCCAGTTCGGCGGCCAGTTCCAGCAGCGCGGCGGGCTCGCCTTCGCGCAGTTCCAGTTCCAGCTCGCAGATTTCCTCTTTCTGCTTGCCGACCACGACGTGGCCCAGGTCCAGCGCGGCTTCGATGACCACTTTGGCCTTGCCGCGGCCCCAGGCGATCTCGGCGCGCTCGCGGACGAAATCGGTGGTGAAGATCGGCTTGAGGGTTTTCTTGTCCAGTTCCGCCAGGGACTCGGGCCAGCATTCGCCGTCGAGCTTCTTCACGTCGAGCTTGGCCTTGGCCAGGTGCCAGTCGTACTCGTTGCGCTCGGACAGGCCGGCGACGCTCTGGCCGCGGGTCTTGAGGGTCTGGATCACTTCGTCGCCGTCCTTGCGCAGGCGCAGGGCGACCTTGGCCTGGGCCAGGTCGCGCTCGGGGGTGTCGAAGTACTGGTTCATCAACTCACGGCGTTCCCAGCCATTTTTGTTGCGTTTTTTCAGTAGCGGGTGCTCGCGCAGGGCAGCGAGGGTTTCGCGGCTGACGCGGAGCTTGATTTCGGTTTCTTTCTGCATGGCCGGAAAATCCAGGATCGGGAGCGCAGCCGGGGGATGCGCGGCTGCCAAGGCCGTGCAGTGTACAGGACTCACGGGGGCTGCGCCTTGCGGCGGTTTATTCCGGGCGCCGGATGGCTCTATGATGGACTTCAATCCGGGAGTGGGAGTCAGCGATGCCTTTGCCGTCCATGAAAGACCAGTTCGCCGCGCTGATCGCCGTGCCGTCGGTCAGCTGCACCCAGCCGGGGCTCGACCAGTCCAACCGGGCCGTGATCGATCTGCTGGCGGGATGGCTGGGCGACCTGGGGTTCGCCTGCGACATCCAGCAGGTCAGCCCCGGCAAGTTCAACCTGCTCGCCAGTTTCGGCAGCGGCCCCGGCGGCCTGGTGCTGGCCGGGCACAGCGACACGGTGCCCTACGACGACGCGCTGTGGCAGACCGACCCGCTGACGCTCACCGAGGCCGACGGCCGCTGGATCGGTCTCGGCAGCTGCGACATGAAGGGTTTCTTCGCCCTGGTCATCGAAGCCGTGCAGCCGTTGCTGGCCCAGCCGTTCAGGCAACCGCTGCTGATCCTCGCCACCTGCGACGAGGAAAGCTCGATGTCCGGCGCCCGGGCCCTGGCCGAAGCGGGGCGGCCGCTGGGGCGGGCGGCGGTGATCGGCGAACCCACCGGGCTCAAGCCGATCCGCCTGCACAAGGGCGTGATGATGGAGCGCATCGACATCCTCGGCCAGAGCGGCCATTCGTCGGATCCGCGCCTGGGCCACAGCGCCCTGGAGGCGATGCACGATGCCATCGGCGAACTGCGCGGCCTGCGCCTGCTGTGGCAGCGCGAGTTCAACAATCCCCAGTTCAGCGTGCCGCAGCCGACCCTCAACTTCGGCTGCATCCACGGCGGCGACAACCCCAACCGCATCTGCGGCCAGTGCTCGCTGGAGTTCGACCTGCGGCCGCTGCCGGGCATGGACCCCAAGGTGCTGCGGGCCGAGATCCTGCAGAAGCTCAACCCGGTCGCAGAACGGCATCAGGTGAAGATCGACTACCGGCCGCTGTTCCCTGAGGTGCCGCCGTTCGAGCAGGCCGAAGGCAGCGAACTGGTGCGCATCGCCGAGAAGCTCACCGGCCACGCCGCCGAAGCGGTGGCGTTCGGCACCGAAGCGCCTTATCTTCAGCGCCTGGGCTGCGAGACCATCGTGCTGGGCCCCGGTGACATCGCCTGTGCGCACCAGCCGGGCGAATACCTCGAAATGTCACGTTTGCAGCCTACGGTGAACCTGTTGCGGCAGTTGATTGAGCATTACTGCCTGGTCCCGGACAAAAACCTGTAGGCGCGAGCTTGCCCGCGCCTAAACGGGGTCTGTGTTTTATGAGGGCAAACGCGGTAAATTGCCGCCGATCCAACCCGTATTCATGAGGAGAGCGCGCGTGTCGCCAAGCCTGTTCCGACGATAACCATCAGCCCGCTGTGCGTTTTCCGTTCCGCCCCTTTTCCGGCTGCTATTTATTACAGGCCCAGGTTCATGCCCGAATACGTCAATTGGCTTCGCCACGCGTCCCCTTACATCAATGCCCACCGCGACTGCACCTTCGTCGTCATGCTGCCCGGCGACGGCGTGGAGCATCCGAACTTCGGCAACATCGTCCATGACATCGTGCTGCTGCACAGCCTCGGCGTGCGCCTGGTGCTGGTGCACGGTTCGCGCCCGCAGATCGAGGCGCGTCTCGCCGCCCGTGGCCTGACCCCGCATTACCACCACGGCATGCGCATCACCGACGCCGCGACCCTGGAGTGCGTGATCGACGCCGTCGGCCAGTTGCGCATCGCCATCGAGGCGCGCCTGTCGATGGACATGGCCTCGTCGCCGATGCAGGGCTCGCGCCTGCGGGTGGCCAGCGGCAACCTGGTCACCGCGCGGCCGATCGGCGTGCTCGAAGGCGTCGACTACCACCACACCGGCGAAGTGCGCCGGGTCGACCGCAAGGGCATCAACCGCCTGCTGGACGAGCGCTCCATCGTGCTGCTGTCGCCGCTGGGCTACTCGCCGACCGGCGAAATCTTCAACCTGGCCTGCGAAGACGTCGCCACCCGCGCCGCCATCGACCTGGGAGCCGACAAGCTGCTGCTGTTCGGCGCCGACCTGGGCCTGATCGACGAGCACGGTCACCTGGTGCGCGAACTGCGCCCGCAGCAAGTGCCGGCGCACCTGCAACGCCTGGGCAGCAACTATCAGGCGGAACTGCTCGATGCCGCCGCCGAGGCCTGCCGCGGCGGCGTGGCCCGCAGCCACATCGTCAGCTACGCCGAAGACGGTGCGCTGCTCACCGAGCTGTTCACCCGCGACGGCGGCGGCACGCTGGTGGCCCAAGAGCAGTTCGAGTTGGTGCGCGAGGCGGCGATCGAGGACGTCGGCGGCCTGCTCGACCTGATCAGTCCGCTGGAGGAGCAAGGGATTCTGGTGCGCCGTTCCCGCGAGGTGCTGGAGCGCGAGATCGAGCAGTTCAGCGTGGTCGAACGTGAGGGCATGATCATCGCCTGCGCGGCGTTGTATCAGATCGCCGACTCGGACGCCGGCGAGCTGGCGTGCCTGGCGGTGAACCCGGAGTACCGCCACGGCGGCCGCGGCGACGAGCTGCTGGAGCGCATCGAGGCCCGCGCCCGGGCCCAGGGCCTCAAGACCCTGTTCGTGCTCACCACCCGCACCGCGCACTGGTTCCGCGAGCGCGGGTTCGAGCCGAGCAGCGTCGAGCGCCTGCCGGCGGCGCGGGCGTCGCTGTACAACTATCAGCGCAATTCGAAGATCTTCGAAAAGGCCCTTTGACCTTTAGGCAAAGCGCGTCTGTGGCGAGGGAGCTTGCTCCCGCTGGGCGGCGAAGCCGCCCTTAACCGCAGATTCAATCGCCGACAAACTTCGCGCTGACATACGGCGAGTAATCCGCCAGCACCGTCTCGACCTTGCCCTGTTCCTTCAGGAACTTCGCCGTCTCCCCGATGGCCTTGGCCGTGCCGCCGTCCAACAGTGCGGCGGTCTGCTGCGCCCGGGCGTCGGGGAACGCCGAGCCGGCGAGCAGTTCCGGCACGTCCGCCGCGTTGGCACCGGTCAATTTGGCGATTTTCTGCACCGGTGCCGAGTCGGCGGTCCAGCTGTCTTTATGCGCGGCATAGTCGGCGAACGCGTCCAGCGTCACCTTGGCGAACCCGGCCACCACGTCCGGGTGCTTCTCGGCGTAGTCCTTGCGGGCCACCCAGACCTCGAAGGTCGGCGCGCCCCACTGGCCGACCTGCGCGGCGTCGGTCAGGGTCTTGCCGGTCTTGCGGATCTCGCCCAGTGCCGGCGACCAGACGAACGCGCCGTCGATGTCGCCGCGCTTCCAGGCCGCCGCGATCTCAGCGGGCTGCAGGTTCACCACCTTGACCTTCGAGGCGTCCAGGCCCCAGTGCTTGAGCGCACCGAGCAGGCTGTAGTGGGAGGTGGAGACGAACGGCGTGGCGATGGTCTTGCCGACCAGGTCCTGGGGCTTGTCGATGCCGCTGCCGTTGCGCACCACCAAGGCTTCGGCGCTGTTGATCTGGGCCGACACGATGAACGCCACGATCGGCAGGTTGCGCGAGGCGGCCGCCGCCAGCGGGCTGGAACCGAGGTTGCCGATCTGCACATCGCCGGAGGCGATGGCTGTCACAACTTCCGGGCCGCTGTTGAAGCGGCGCCAGTCGATCTTCTCGCCGATGGCCTTCTCATAGGTGCCGTCGGCCTGGGGCACCTTGCTCGGGTCGATGCCGGTCTGATAGCCGACCGTGAGACCGGAAGCCTGGACAGAAAAAGAAATCATCGCCGACACACAAACTGTAACAAATTGACTAGATAGTGCGCGTTTGGCCATCATGGCGTCGCCTTTTCGATAGGGATTGACGTATTGGGGTTGAGTCAACGCTAATCGATCTAAAAAAAGGCGAACAAATACCGTTTAGGAATGAGCTTAGGCGCCGATACGTTGTAGCCCGGCGTGGGTGGCCAATAGATGGCCATATTCCCGAATGGTATGAAAAAGAATGAATAAATTCTTTTTGGGTTTATCAGGAAATCATTACCCTGCAGGGACCAAATCACTGCGATTAGACCTTGGTCGTAGGCGTACAAGGTTGCGATTGACTTGTCAGTCACGGTCTGGCGCTAATCGCGCATCTTAGGATCCAGGGGCGCAGACCCCGGACCAGGAACACAAGAATTAGAAACGAGAGGAGCGTTACATGAACAAGTCCACCTTGGCCCTGGCCGTGGCCGTAGGGGTTATGGCGCAGCAGGCAGGCGCCGCCGGTTTCATCGAAGACAGCAAGGCCACCTTGGGGCTGCGTAACTTCTACATCAACACCGACAACCGTGACAGCGCTGCGAACTCCGCCGCCAACAAGCGTGCCGGCGTGCAGAGCAAGAACGAAGAATGGGGTCAAGGTTTCGACCTGCGCTTCATCTCCGGCTACACCCAAGGCACCGTAGGCTTCGGTATCGACGCCATCGGCCTGCTGGGCGTGAAGCTGGACTCGGGCGGCGGCACCAACGGCGCCACTGCGACCTCCTACGGTGGCACTGTGTTCCCGAGCAAGTCCAACGGCGAAGCTGTGGACAACTTCTCCAGCCTGGGCCTGACCGCCAAGGCCAAGATCTCCCAGACCGAACTGAAGCTGGGCACGCTGCAGCCGAAGAACCCGGTCATCGTGACCAACGACGGTCGTCTGCTGCCGCAGACCTGGCAGGGCGGCCAGATCACCTCCGGCGACATCAAGGACCTGACGCTGGTCGGCGGTCAGATCGAGCACGCCAAGGGCCGTAACTCCAGCAACAACGAAGAACTGTCGATCGCCGGTGCGAACGCTCACACCGCTTCCGGTCGTGACAGCAACAAGTTCATCTACGGCGGCGGTGACTACAAAATCACCAAAGACCTGACCGCTCAGTACTACTACGGCAACCTGGAAGACTTCTACAAGCAACACTTCCTGGGTCTGGTGCACAACTGGGCAATCGGCCCGGGCGTGCTGAAGTCGGACTTCCGTTACTTCAACAGCCGCAGCGACGGTGCCAACGGCCACGACAGCGCCTACTACACCACCGGCTACTACGGCGGCTCGGTCACCAAAGGCAAGGTCGACAACAACCTGTACAGCGGCCTGTTCCTGTACACCGTTGAAGGCCACACCTTCGGCGGCGGCTACCAGGTCAGCAACGGCGACAGCGACTTCCCTTGGCTGAACCAGGGTGACGGCTCGTCCAACTACACCATCACCGACATGCAGATCCAGAAGTTCGGCCGTGCCGGCGAACGCACCTGGCAAGGTCGCTACTCGTATGACTTCGCCAAGGTCGGCGTACCTGGCCTGACCGCCGGTGTCGTTTACCTGCGTGGCGACAACATCGACAACGCCACCGGTGACAAGACCGAGTGGGAACGCGACCTGACCGTCGGTTACGTCGTGCCGGAAGGCCCGCTGAAGAACCTTGGCCTGATGTGGAAAAACGCCACCTGGCGCAACGACATCCCAGGTCAGCGTGACCAGGACGAGAACCGCCTGATCGTCAGCTACTCGATCCCGCTGCTGTAACAGCGCGCCCGAGCAAGCGATGAAAAAAAGCCCCGTCCGGCATCGCGCCGGACGGGGCTTTTGCGTTTCGGGTCGGGCCCACCCCCGTAGACCCTTCCCGAGGTTTCCCTCTTTACTGCAACTCAAGGCCTTCTCGAACCTTGGGGCCGATGGTGGTCGCGATGCCCGGAGGCGTCCAGTGAACAGATGTTTAATATTTCTTAATGGTCTAAATATCTAGTTATTTATTCTTTTTCAGAAGATCAAAAGCCGAGCTACAGTTGTCTTCTCCACCCACTCATCAGGAGCAGCACCATGAGCCTCAGACTCGGCGACATCGCCCCCGATTTCGAACAGGACTCCAGCGCCGGCAAGATTCGTTTCCACGAATGGCTGGGCGACAGCTGGGGCGTGCTGTTTTCCCACCCGGCGGACTTCACCCCGGTGTGCACCACGGAGCTGGGCTTCACCGCCAAGCTCAAGGAGCAGTTCGCCCAACGCGGCGTGAAGGCCATCGCGCTGTCGGTCGACCCGGTGGACTCGCACCACAAGTGGATCGAAGACATCAACGAAACCCAGAACACCATCGTCAATTTCCCGATCCTGGCCGACGCCGACCGCAAGGTGTCCGACCTCTACGACCTGATCCACCCCAACGCCAGCGATACCCTCACCGTGCGTTCCCTGTTCGTGATCGACCCGAACAAGAAGATCCGCCTGACCATCACCTATCCGGCGAGCACCGGGCGCAACTTCCACGAGATCCTGCGGGTGATCGACTCGCTGCAGCTCACCGACAACCACAAGGTGGCCACCCCGGCCAACTGGCAGGACGGCGACGAGGTGGTGATCGTGCCTTCGCTCCAGGATCCGGACGAAATCAAACGGCGCTTTCCGAAGGGTTACCGGGCGATCAAGCCGTACCTGCGCCTGACGCCGCAGCCGAACAAGTGATCCCCGGGGCATTCGGCGCGGCCGAAGCCGCCATCCAGCAGGCTGGCTCCCGCAGTTGAATGCATGCCCCTGTGGGAGCGGGCTTGCCCCGGGCGGCGATCCGACGATGAGGCAGGCCCGTTCAGCAACGACTTCAAGTGCAGTACCCGCAAAGCAGGGTTTCAGGCCGTTTCGACGGCCTGTTTTTTTGCCTGGAGGAAATGAACACGTATATCTCCACAGGGAATAACCAAATGAATAAATATGATTTATGGATATATGAATGAGCTGGTAAGGTCACTCCAACACAGCGAGACCGCACCCCGCGAATCGCCCGTAACACGCAAGGAATCGTCTGAATGCTGGTGGTATCGCTCGGTGGCAGTCCCAGCCAACGCTCCCGTTCCGGGGTGTTGCTGGAACGTTCGCAACACTGGTTGCAGCAGCAAGGTGTGGAAGTGGTGAGCTATCAGGTGCGGGACTTCCCCGCCGAGGATCTGCTCCACGCCCGTTTCGACAGCCCGACGGTGCTCGACCTGCTGCAACAGATCGAGAACGCCGACGGCCTGCTGATCGCCACGCCGGTGTACAAGGCCTCGTTTTCCGGAGCCCTGAAAACCGTGCTCGACCTGCTGCCCGAACGAGCCCTGAGCCACAAGATCGTTTTGCCGATGGCCACCGGCGGCAGCATCGCCCACATGCTGGTGGTCGATTACGCCCTCAAGCCGGTGCTGTCGGCCTTGAAGGCCCAGGAAATGCTGCAGGGGATCTTCGCCGAGGACAGCCAGATCGCCTACGGCGAAGGCAGCGCCCGGCCGCAGCTCGCGCCGGCGTTGGAGCAGCGTCTGCACGAAGCCCTGGAGCTGTTCGTCGGGGCCATGGCCCGCCGGCCCAAACCGCTGGCGCCGGGTGTGTTGAACGAACGTCTGTTGAGTGCCCGCTGGAGCATTTGAGCTTTACCCGAATCTGACATCACTGGCCTTACTCGCCCGCCAACGGGCAAGCAGGTGCAGCCAAAACCAACTGCAAAAAGGAGAGCGCTATGCGCACTGTATTTTTGCGTCGCGGTCTGGTCGCTCTGTTTGCTGCGGCTGTGTCCTTCGGCGCCATCACCCAGGCCCAGGCCGAGACGTTGCGGATCGGCTATCAGAAGTACGGCACATTGGTGCTGCTCAAGGCCAAGGGCACCCTGGAAAAGCGTCTGGCCGCCCAAGGCGTGGACGTGCAGTGGACCGAGTTCCCCGGCGGCCCGCAACTGCTGGAAGGCCTGAACGTCGGCTCGATCGACTTCGGCGTCACCGGCGAAACCCCGCCGGTGTTCGCCCAGGCCGCCGGCGCCGATCTGCTCTATGTGGCCTATGAGCCGCCGGCGCCGGACAGCGAGTCGATCCTGGTGCAGAAGGACTCGCCGATCAAATCGGTCGCGGACCTGAAGGGCAAGAAGGTCGCGTTCAACAAGGGCTCCAACGTCCATTACCTGCTGGTGCGCGCCCTCGAAGACGCCGGCCTCAAGTACAGCGACATCCAGACCGTCTACCTGCCACCGGCCGATGCCCGCGCGGCGTTCGAGCGCGGCAGCGTCGACGCCTGGGTGATCTGGGATCCGTACCAGGCCGCCGCCGAACAGCAATTGCAGGCACGCACCCTGCGCGACGGCAAAGGCCTGGTCGACAACCATCAGTTCTACCTGGCGACCAAGCCCTACACCCAGAAGCATCCCGAGGTGATCACCACCCTCGTCGAGGAAGTGCGCGCGGTCGGCGAATGGTCCAAGGCCAACCCCGAAGACGTCACCCGCCAGGTCGCGCCGCTGCTCGGCCTGCCGGCGGACATCACCCTGACCTCGGTGAAGCGCCAGGGTTACGGCGCGCTGTTCCTGACCCCGGACGTGGTCGCTGCGCAACAGAAAATCGCCGACACCTTCTTCCAGCTCAAGCTGATCCCCAAGCCGCTGAGCATCAAGGACGTGATCTGGACCCCGCCGGCCGCCGTGGCCAAGGCACCTTAATTCGAATCCCCAAGGAGACCACTCCATGAGCCTCAACATTTTCTGGTTCCTGCCTACCCATGGCGATGGCCATTACCTTGGCACCGCCGAAGGCGCCCGCGCCGTCGACCACGGCTACCTGCAGCAGGTCGCGCAAGCGGCGGACCGCCTGGGCTTCGGCGGCGTGCTGATCCCCACCGGCCGCTCCTGCGAGGATTCGTGGCTGGTGGCAGCGTCGCTGATTCCGGTGACCCAGCGCCTGAAGTTCCTGGTGGCCCTGCGCCCCGGGATCATTTCCCCGACGGTGGCGGCGCGTCAGGCGGCGACGCTGGACCGGCTGTCCGGCGGCCGCGCGCTGTTCAACCTGGTGACCGGCGGCGATCCGGAAGAGCTGGCCGGCGACGGCCTGTTCCTCGATCACGAAGCGCGCTATCAGGCCTCGGTGGAATTCACCCGGATCTGGCGCCGGGTGCTGGAAGGCGAGACCGTGGATTACGACGGCGAGCACATCAGCGTGAAGGGCGCCAAGCTGCTCTATCCGCCGATCCAGCAACCGCGTCCGCCGCTGTACTTCGGCGGCTCGTCGGAAGCGGCCCAGGACCTGGCCGCCGAACAGGTGGAAATGGTACTGACCTGGGGCGAGCCGCCGGCGGCGGTGGCGGAGAAGATCGAGCAGGTTCGCGCCAAGGCCGCCAAGCTCGGCCGCACCGTGCGCTTCGGCATCCGCCTGCATGTGATCGTGCGCGAAACCAACGCCGAAGCCTGGCAGGCGGCGGACCGGCTGATCTCGCACCTGGACGACGACACCATCAAACGGGCCCAGGCCTCGCTGGCGCGGTTCGACTCGGTGGGCCAGCAGCGCATGGCTGCGCTGCACGGCGGCAGCCGCGACAACCTGGAGGTCAGCCCGAACCTGTGGGCCGGCGTCGGCCTGGTGCGCGGCGGGGCCGGCACGGCGCTGGTCGGCGACGGCCCGACCGTGGCGGCCCGGGTGAAGGAATACGCGGACCTGGGCATCGACACCTTCATCTTCTCCGGTTATCCACACCTCGAAGAGTCGTACCGCGTGGCCGAGCTGCTGTTCCCGCACCTGGACATCGAACGTCCGGAAGCGCCGAAGAGCGCCGGTTACGTCAGCCCGTTCGGCGAGATGGTGGCCAACGACATCCTTCCCAAAGCCGCGTCCCAGAGCT
Source organism: Pseudomonas sp. NPDC089534 (assembly GCF_044749305.1). NCBI lineage: Bacteria > Pseudomonadati > Pseudomonadota > Gammaproteobacteria > Pseudomonadales > Pseudomonadaceae > Pseudomonas > Pseudomonas sp. NPDC089534. The sequence continues at coordinate 15,613 of NZ_JBIVHR010000102.1, forward strand.
GAGACGCCGCCATGAAGAAACTTATCCACAACCTCGCGCCCTGGGCGTTGCCGGTGCTGTTGCTGGCGGTGTGGCAGTTGTCGGTGTCGGCGGGCTGGCTGTCGACGCGGATCCTGCCGGCGCCGGTGGCGGTGGTCGAGGCCGGCGTCAGCCTGGTGCGCAGCGGCGAGATCTGGACGCACCTGGCGATCAGCGGCTGGCGCGCCGCGCTGGGCTTCACCATCGGCGGCGGCATCGGCCTGGCGCTGGGCTTCATCACCGGCCTGTCGAAGTGGGGCGAGCGCCTGCTCGACAGCTCGGTGCAGATGATCCGCAACGTGCCGCACCTGGCGCTGATCCCGCTGGTGATCCTGTGGTTCGGGATCGACGAGTCGGCGAAGATTTTCCTGGTGGCGCTGGGCACGCTGTTCCCGATCTACCTCAACACCTACCACGGTATCCGCAACGTCGATCCGGCGCTGGTGGAGATGGCCCGTAGCTACGGCCTGTCCGGGTTCGGCCTGTTCTGGCAGGTGATCCTGCCGGGTGCGTTGCCGTCGATCCTGGTGGGGGTGCGCTTCGCGCTGGGCTTCATGTGGCTGACGCTGATCGTGGCCGAAACCATCTCCGCCAGTTCCGGCATCGGCTATCTGGCGATGAACGCCCGGGAGTTCCTGCAGACCGACGTGGTGGTGCTGGCGATCCTGATGTACGCGGTGCTCGGCAAGCTGGCCGACCTCGCGGCCCGCGGGCTCGAACGCGTGTGGCTGCGCTGGCATCCGGCCTACCAGGCGGCGAAAGGAGGTGCGGCATGACCGCTCAACAGCCTCCGCGCCTGCTGCGCGGGATTCCGCTGGCGCTGCGCAGCCTGCAAAAGACCTTCGGCGCGCGGCAGGTGCTGCGCGACATCGACCTGCACATTCCGGCGGGGCAGTTCGTTGCGGTAGTCGGGCGCAGCGGTTGCGGCAAAAGCACCTTGCTGCGCCTGCTCGCCGGCCTCGACCGGCCCACCGGCGGCGACCTGCTGGCCGGCGCGGCGCCGCTGAGCGAAGCGCGGGAAGACACCCGCCTGATGTTCCAGGAAGCGCGGCTGCTGCCGTGGAAACGCATCATCGACAACGTCGGCCTGGGCCTCAAGGGCGACTGGCGGGCCCAGGCGCTGCAAGCGCTGGACGCGGTGGGCCTGGCGGACCGGGCCGACGAGTGGCCGGCGGCGCTGTCCGGCGGCCAGAAGCAGCGCGTGGCGCTGGCCCGGGCGCTGATCCACCAGCCGCGCCTGCTGCTGCTCGACGAGCCGCTGGGCGCGCTGGATGCCCTGACCCGGATCGAGATGCAGCAACTGATCGAGCGTCTCTGGCAGCAGCACGGCTTCACCGTCTTGCTGGTGACCCATGACGTCAGCGAGGCGGTGGCGGTGGCGGATCGGGTGATCCTGATCGAGGACGGCGAAGTCGGCCTCGACCTGGCCGTGGAGCTGCCGCGCCCGCGGGTGCGCGGCTCCCATCGGCTGGCGGCGCTGGAAACCGAAGTGCTCAACCGTGTGTTGTCCCTGCCCGGCGAGCCGCCGGCGCCGGAACCTGTTTCACCTCTGCCCACGCAATTGCGCTGGGCCCAATAACTCAAGCAAACGACAGGAACCATGCCATGACCATCAAAGCCATCAACGTACGCAACCAGTTCAAAGGCACCATCAAGGAAATCGTCCTGGGCGACGTGCTGTCGGAAATCGACGTGCAGACCGCCTCCGGCATCGTCACCTCGGTGATCACCACCCGCTCGGTCAAGGAGCTGGAGCTGGAGGTGGGCAGCGAAGTGATCGCCTTCGTGAAATCCACCGAGGTGTCCATCGCCAAGTTGTGAGGCTGTGGATAAAAGACAACCCCGGAGGGTGCGAGCCCTTCGGGGTTTTTTGCGCCTGGCTTGAGTGGGGCGGCGAGGCCATCGCCAGCAGGCTGGCTCCCACAGGGGGCGTGGGTGAACTCAGATCTGCGGTCACTGCGGGACCGAGCGCCGCTCCCGCAGGCCAGGGCCCTAGAGAACCCGCTTGGGCAGGTACGGCGGCAGGTACAGCCCGATGTAGGCATCGAACACCCGCATCCCTTCCTCGGCCATGCGCGGGGTGATCTGCCCGTGCTGCTGCACCGAGCGGGCGTAGACGCGGTCGCCCAGTTCCATGGCCAGGGCGAACACGTCCACATCGTCCGGCAGCTTGGGCAGTTCGAAATGGCGGTCGAACAGCTTGTGCATCAGGTCGCCCAGTTCCAGGTCGTGCTGGCGGTCGGCCTGGGTGACTTCGGTGAGGCCGTGCTGGGCCAGGATCAGTTGGCGGGCGGCGGCGTCCTGGTCGTAGATCTCCAGCATGCGCTGCTCGACCAGCCGCGACAGGTCGCGCCAGTCGCGCAGGGCGTCGTGGTCGATGGGCAATTGCAGGCAGGCGCGGAACGCGGCGTGGACGTCCGCGGTGAGCCCTTCCAGCAGCGCCGGGACGCTGGCGAAGAAGTGGTAGACCGAGGAGGGCGGGATCTGCGCGCGCTCGGCGACGCTGTAGATCGACAGGCTGCCCACGCCCTCGGCGGCCAGCAGGGTGCGCGCGGCACCGAGTATCGAATCGATCCGCGCCTGGCTGCGGGCACGGGGTTTGCGGACGGGGGCGGGGCGCGTCATGGAAGTCTCCTGCGGGGCAGCGGGCATTGTACGAGCCGGCCTGTGCGTTGTCTGCCCGGACGCCATCGCTGCGGTGCAGCGACCCGACAAGCCCGCTCCCGCAGAGACTCGACCGAGCACTTGTCTTGAGTGCAAGGCAGAACCCCGTGGGCGCTGGCTTGCCGGCGATCCGCCGCAGGCGGCCATAAAAAAACGCCGTCGGCTGACTTAGCCAACGGCGTTCTCAATCACCGCAATCCGCTTAAACGGTATGCAGATACCAGTTGTACTCAAGGTCGGAGATGGAGTGCTCGAACTCCTCCAGCTCGCTTTCCTTGCACGCGACGAAGATGTCGATGTACTTCGGATCGATGTACTTGGCCATCACTTCGCTGTCGTCCAGCTCGCGCAATGCGTCGCGCAGGTTGTTCGGCAGGCTCTGCTCGTTCTGCTCGTAGCTGTTGCCTTCGGTCGGGGCCGGCGGCTCGATCTTGTTGGTCAGGCCGTGGTGCACGCCCGCCAGCACCGAAGCCATCAGCAGGTACGGGTTGGCGTCGGCGCCCGCTACGCGGTGCTCAAGGCGTACCGCATCGGCGGAACCGGTCGGTACGCGCAGGGCCACGGTGCGGTTGTCCAGGCCCCAGCTCGGCGAGTTCGGCACGTAGAACTGCGCGCCGAAGCGGCGGTACGAG
>NZ_JBIVHR010000103.1:0-18757 GCF_044749305.1 Pseudomonas sp. NPDC089534
CAGCCACATGCCCAAGAGCTGATCCCGCACAGCCACATGCCCAAGAGCTGATCCCGCACAGCCACACGACCCAAGGCTGATCCCGCACAGATGGAGCCTCATGGGCACAGGTTGATCCAGCACCAATGGCAGCTCCTGGCCACAAGGGTTCGCCGGGATCTTTGCTTCGCCGACAAATATCAAATGCCCGCCCCTGTATTTTTCCGCCTGGCCGCAACCCCGACACTGCGCTCCATCCAATCCCCTACCGGAGTGCAGTCATGCCCATTGCCTTGCTCGCGCTGACGCTCAGCGCATTCGCCATCGGGACGACCGAGTTCGTCATCGTCGGCCTGCTTCCCACCATCGGCGCCGACCTGGGCGTCAGCCTGCCGTCCGCCGGGCTGCTGGTCAGCCTGTACGCGCTCGGGGTCGCCGTCGGCGCCCCAGTGCTCACCGCCCTCACCGGCAAAGTCCCGCGCAAGCTGTTGCTGTTGTCCTTGATGGTGCTGTTCACCCTCGGCAACCTGCTGGCCTGGCTGGCGCCGACCTACGAGTCGCTGGTGCTGGCGCGGATCGTCACCGGCCTGGCCCACGGGGTGTTCTTCTCCATCGGCTCGACCATCGCCACCAGCCTGGTGCCCAAGGAAAAGGCCGCCAGCGCAATCGCGGTGATGTTCACCGGCCTGACCGTGGCCCTGGTCACCGGGGTGCCGCTGGGCACGTTCATCGGCCAGCATTTCGGCTGGCGCGAGACCTTCCTCGCGGTGTCGGCGCTGGGCGTGGTCGCGTTCATCGGCAGCCTGCTGTATGTGCCCAAGTCCATCGCCCACAGCCAACCGGCGTCGCTGGTGCAGCAGTTGCAGGTGCTGAAGCAGCCGCGCCTGCTGCTGGTGTACGCCATGACCGCCGTCGGCTACGGCGGCTCGTTCATCGCCTTCACCTTTCTGGCGCCGATCCTTCAGGACATCTCCGGCTTCAGCGCCGGGGCGGTCAGCCTGGTGCTGCTGGTGTACGGCGTGTCCGTCGCGGCGGGCAACCTCTGGGGCGGCCGCCTGGCGGACCGACGCGGGCCGATCGGCGCCCTGAAGATCATCTTCGCCCTGCTCGCCGCCGTGCTGTTCGCCCTGACCTTCACCGCCGCCAACCCGTGGCTGGCGCTGGCCACCGTGCTGGTGTGGGGCGCCGTCGCCTTCGGCAACGTGCCGGGCCTGCAGGTGTACGTGGTGCGCCAGGCCGAGCACCACACGCCACGGGCGGTGGATGTGGCGTCGGGGCTGAACATCGCCGCGTTCAACCTGGGGATCGCCGGCGGGGCGTGGGGCGGCGGGCTGATCGTCGAACACCTGGGCCTGATCCACACCGCGTGGATCGGCGGCCTGGTGGTGCTGGCGGCCCTGGCGCTGACGGCGTGGAGCGGTCGGCTGGATCGACTGGGGCCGGTGCTGGCCGAGCCGACGGCGGGCCGCGTGGTCGTCGGGCACTGAGTTCTGTCGGTTGCGGTTTGCCAGCGATGACGGGCGGTCTGACACCTTGATGCCGGATCGGCCGCCGTCATCGCGGGCAAGTCGAGTCGTCGCACCGCCGCTCCCACAGGGGTTGTGTGGTTGCAACGGAACCTGTGGGAGCCAGCCTGCTGGCGATGGCGTCAGCGAAGGCACCACAAAGGCCAGGCCCCTTGCTCCCAAGGAAGCCCTACCGCCCGTAGCCCCGCCGAAACTTTCCCGCCCTGCCGCCAGTCATCCCCAGACAGGGCCTTGAAACGGCCTTCGGACGGGAGGACGGCATGGCGGCGATTCCAATCCAATACCCAAGAGATCGCGGGGTGCGGCCATGAGCACCCCCGAGCCGATCGGCGTCACCGACGAGCAGGCCACGGTGTCCGTCACCACGTGCCGGTTCACGGTGCTCACCGTCAACACCCACAAGGGGTTCACTGCGCTGAACCGGCGCTTCATCCTGCCGGAGCTGCGCGAGGCGGTGCGCAGCGTGTCCGCCGACGTGGTGTTTCTGCAGGAAGTCCACGGCACCCACGAACACCACCCCAAGCGCTTCGCCGACTGGCCGACCATGCCGCAGTACGAGTTCCTCGCCGACAGCCTGTGGCCGCAGTTCGCCTACGGGCGCAACGCGGTGTACCCGGAGGGCGACCACGGCAATGCGCTGCTGTCGAAATTCCAGATCGTGCGCCACGACAACCTCGACGTCTCGATCCGCGGCCATGAAAGCCGGGGGCTGCTGCATTGCGTGCTGCGCCTGCCGGGGGACGACCGCGAACTGCATGCGGTCTGCGTGCACCTGGGCCTACGCGAAAGCCACCGCCGCCGCCAGCTGAGGCTGCTCGCCGAACGCCTGGCCGAGCTGCCGGCCGATGCGCCGGTGATCGTCGCCGGCGACTTCAACGACTGGCGCCAGCAGGCCGATGCGCTGCTCGGCCCCTGCGGCCTGCACGAGGTGTTCGCCGCCCAGCACGGCAAGCCGGCGCGCAGCTTTCCCGCGCGCTTTCCGGCGCTGCGGCTCGACCGCATCTACGTGCGCAACCTCAAGGCCAGCCGGCCGAAAGTGCTGGCCAACCGGCCGTGGTCGCACCTGTCCGACCATGTGCCGCTGTCCGTGGAGATCGAAACATGAGCAGCGCGCCGCTGGAGAAATCCGCGCTTGCGTCCCTGCCCGCCGCGCCGGTGCGCGAACCCGGCGCCGTCGAGGTCGACTACGGCTGGCAGGGCAGCAACCGGGTCGAGTTGCTGGTGAACGGCGAAGCCTTTTTCCCCCGGGTGTTCGCTGCGTTGCGCGGGGCGCAGAGCGAAATCCTGCTGGAGACGTTCATCGTGTTCGAGGACAAGGTCGGCCTTGAGCTGCAGCAGATCCTGATCGACGCCGCCCGGCGCGGCGTGCGCACCACCGTCAATTTCGACGGGTTCGGCTGCGGCGAGTTGAGCGCCGGCTATCTCGCGGCGCTGAGCGAGGCCGGCGTGCACCTGCAGATCTTCGACCCGGCGCCCAAGCGCCTGGGGATCCGCACCAACTGGTTCCGGCGCCTGCACCGCAAGATCGTGGTGGTCGACGGCCAAGTGGCGTTCATGGGCGGGATCAACTTCTCCGGCGACCACCTGGCGGACTTCGGCCCCGAGGCCAAGCAGGACTACTCGGTGCAGATCCAGGGGCCGGCGGTGGCCGACATCCACCACTTCGCCCTGCTGCAGAGCGGCCGTCCGGGCCGGGCGCGGTTCTGGTGGCTGCGACGCCGCGACCGTCGGGCGCAGCTGGCGCTGGACGGGCACGACGGCCAAGTGCGCCTGGTGTTCCGCGACAACGACCGGCACCCGCGCGACATCGAAGACGTGTACCTGCAAGCGCTGCGCAGCGCCCGGCGCCGGGTGGTGATCGCCAACGCGTACTTCTTCCCCGGCTACCGCCTGCTGCGCGAGATCCGCAACGCAGCCCGGCGCGGCGTCGAGGTGCGGCTGATCCTCCAGGGCCAGCCGGACATGCAGGTGGCCAAGCTCGCCGCACGCCTGACCTACGACTACCTGCTGCGGGCTGGGGTGCAGATCCACGAGTACTGCGAGCGCCCGCTGCACGGCAAGGTGGCGCTGGCGGACGAGGACTGGAGCACCGTCGGTTCGAGCAACCTCGACCCGTTGAGCCTGTCGCTGAACCTGGAGGCCAACGTGCTGATCCGCGACCGCACGTTCAACCGCGAACTGCATGAGCATCTGGAACAGCTCAGCCGCGACCATTGCCGGGCGGTCGATCCGGGCAGCGTGCCGCGCGGGCGGCTCTGGCGCATGACCGTGGGCTTGCTGGTGTTTCACTTCCTGCGCCACTTCCCGGCCATGGCCGGTTGGCTGCCGGCGCACAAGCCCAGGTTGGCGCCGTTCACCCGCACCCCAGGCAGCGAAACCCGATGAGCCGCCTGAATGCCGAAGCGGCGCATCCGGCAACGCAGTCCCGCTCCCGCTGGCACCGCTGGAAGCGCCCGCTGACGCTGCTGTTCTTCCTGGCGCTGATCGCGCTGCTGACGATGTTCGCCAGCCGCATCGAATGGGCCGAGGTGCTGCAGACCCTGGCCGACTTCAAGGCCCCCACGCTGCTCATCGCCTCCGGCCTGACGCTGCTGAGCTTTCTGGTGTACGCCAGTTTCGACCTGATCGGCCGCACCTACATCCGCCAGGACCTGACCTGGAAACAGATCCTGCCGGTGGGCCTGATCAGCTACGCCTTCAACCTCAACCTCAGCGCCTGGGTCGGCGGCATCGCCATGCGCTACCGGCTGTACTCGCGGCTGGGCGTCAGCAAGGGCAACATCGCCAAGATCCTCGGCCTGAGCCTGGCCACCAACTGGTTCGGCTACATGACCATCGCCGGCGTCGTGTTCAGCAGCGGCCTGGTGAGCATGCCGCCGGGCTGGAAACTGAGCAGCGATGCGCTGCAAGGGGTGGGCGCGCTGCTGTTGCTGGCCAGCGCCGGCTACCTGGCGGCGTGCCGGTTCTCCCGGCGGCGGGAGTGGTCGGTGCGGGGCGTGGAAATCAACTTGCCGTCGCTGCGCATGGCGGTGCTGCAACTGCTGCTGGGTGCCTTCAACTGGTCGCTGATGGCGGCGGTGATCTTCACCCTGCTGCCGGGCAAGCTCGACTATCCGCTGGTGCTGGGGGTGCTGCTGATCAGCGCGATCGCCGGGGTCGTCACCCACATTCCGGCGGGCCTCGGCGTGCTGGAGGCGGTGTTCGTCGCGTTGCTTCAGCACGAGGCGTCGCGGGGCAGCCTGGTGGCGGGGCTGCTGGCGTACCGGGCGATCTATTTCCTGCTGCCGCTGCTGATCACGGTGCTGATGTACCTGGTGGTCGAGGCCAAGGCCAAGGCGCTGCGGATCGAGAGAAAGGCCTCCTGAGGGCGGTATGGAGCCCGGCTCAGCGGGACTGGATGATGCTCAACCGCTCCCCCACGACCATTTCGGTGATCCAGTCGACCAGGATCGAGGTGTAGGCCTGCTGCGAGACCGGGTCGCTCAGCCCGTGGTCGGCGCCGTCGATGATGCGGTGGGTCAGCGAATGGGTCTGCTGGCACGCGGCGCGGTAACTCATGATCGTGGCATGGGGCACGTAGTCGTCGGTCTCGGACTGCACCAGCAGCACATCCCCGGTGAATTGCGAACAGGCGTGCAGCGCACGGTTGCTGCCGGACGGCACCCACGTGGCGCGGTAGTCGCGCAGGTCGGCCTTGTCCAGGTCGCGCTTGGGCGTATGCCACTGCTCGTCGCGGTACAGCGCCGGCACCCGCAGCGCCAGCCAGCGCACCGGGCGCAGCGAGGTGAGGATCGCCGCCAGGTAGCCGCCGTAACTGGTGCCGACCACGGCGATGGCCGAGGTGTCGAGCGCCGGGTGGGCCAGCAGGCGGTCGTAGGCCGCCAGCAAGTCGCGCAAGTTGTCTTCGCGGGTGACCCGGCTCAAGGGGATGCCGGTGCCGCCGGTGTGGCCGCGCAGGTCGAAGGTCAGGCACACGCAACCCAGCCCCGCGATGCCCTTGGCCCGTTCCAGGTCGCGCTCCTGGCTGCCGCCCCAGCCGTGCACGAACAGCACGCCGGGCACCTTGGACTTGGGACTGAGGAACGTCCCGCTCATCTGTTCGCCGTCAATGTCGATGTGAATGCTTTCGCTTCTGGCCGTCATAGGCGTTGACCGTCACGTATTTGAGGAGGAAACCGCTGTGCTCCGCCGGGCCCCGGTAGACCTCGACGGCGTCCGCCGGCAGGGCCCGGTCGGTGTAGGTTTCCACGGATGAGACATGAACCGCCGGCATCTGCGGGTCGTTGACGAAGCACTGCAGCGCCGCCACCTCGGCGCTGCTCGCGCCGCCCATGCGCCAGGACTGTTCCAGCACGCCGCTGCGCGGTTGGCCGGCGCTGTCCAGGCCCTGGGCGATGTCGTAGTTGCGCCGCGAGGCGTAGAAGCGCGGATAGGCCTCATCGGCGGCGCGGTCGAACACCTGGGCCTGACCGATGGCCAACCGCACGTCGTCCGCAAGCTCCAGCGCCAGCAGGGCCTCGTAGCCGCCGCGCACCGCCAGCAGGTTCGAGCCGCCGTAGACGGCTTCGCCTTTCGCGTCTTCGGTCAAGTATTGATCGCCGCAGTAACTGAGCACCGTATCGCCGATGAACGACTGGCCGACGCTGTGGGTGACCACACCGCTCAAGTCCTGCTCCAGCACCACGCCGTCACTGAACAGTGCGGCGGCGTCCGGCCGGGCGAGGACTTCGTCGAACGCCTCAAGGCTGGCGATCACCTCCTGACCCCGGCCGGCGCAGGCGTGGATCGGCTTGAGGCGGATCGGCCCGCCGTCCAGCAGGTGCTCGGCGGCTGGCCGCGCATCGTCGAGGGCGAACACGCTCAGGCCGTCGAGCACGACCGTGCGCACCCGCTCGGAAAACAGCGGCGACCACCCCGCCGGCGCACGGGCCTGATGGCTGCGCAATCCGTGGCTGATGGCCTTGGTGCAGATGAAATCGTGCTCGACGTAACCGCCCCACAAGTCGTCCGGGCCATGAATGCCCAGGTTCCGGGCCGCGTCAGGGCCGACGACGGTCTGGGTCGGCAGCAGGTAAAGGTCGCGGCCACGGTGCCTGGCCGGATCGAAGGCGCCGCCGAACTTCAGCCCGAGTATCTGCGCCAGCCAACGGGCCAGCGCAGCGTTGGTCTGCACCTCATGCTGCGGCGCGTCGGGCCGCACCGAGTGGGCGACCACCAGTTTCCTGCGGGCTGTCGGGGTCATGGGCTCCCCTACCGGCGGATCGATGGATTCAGTCGGAAGCGGTGCAGGGATCAGGCCAGGTGCCGCCCTCGAAAAAAACCAACGGATTCAGGCGCCTGCCCAATGGCTGATGGCGCTGCGCCTGTCTCATTTTGCACGACCCGCCGAAAGTGCCCGGCATTCTGCACGAAGGGGGTCACTCCGCCGTTTCGGCCCGCAGGAGAGATCGGGCAGCAGCCACGACCTCTTCGATCCGCTGAGCTTCCGCCCCCCTGAACCCTGCCAGCATGACCGTATCCTCGCTGGGCACGCCGGCATCTTTGCTCATCATCCGGGAGAGCCACCGCGGCGCATCGGGGTGAGCGATCTGATCGGACAGCAGTTTCACCTGCAACAGTACGAGGTTCTCGGGATCCGTCTCCCGTTCGACCAGCGCTTCGATCATTCGGGTACGCAACCGCTGCCCCTCGATGCCTGGCGTATCCGAGTCTTTTCCGGTGCAGGCGTAAATGATCTTTCGCCGCGCATCCACGTCTTCCGAGGACAGGACTCGCTCAGCGAGCTCAAACACGCCGGGCCATGTCGCGTCGTGATCGATCGCTTCGCGAATGTAGCTCTCAAGGATCAGCGCCACCGGGTTCGCGGCCTCGGGCAACCGCTCAAGCACTTGCGTGAAAAGCGGCGCCAGCACGGCGAAACGGGCACCGATCTGTTCAGGCCTGACCAGCCCGTAATGAAACCCGCTCAATGCCTTCACCTTAGTTTCGCGCTGCAGCACCCGCTCGAACACACGCTCGGCGAATGCCTGGAACTGCGCGCCCGAATAGCTCAGGCACACGGCCACATCGACATCAGCCAAATCCGGCGCGTTGATCAGTTCCCGCACCGACGCCGCATCGCCCCCTCGCGCCAGCATGCGCAGACAGGTGCTGCGCAGCTCGGGATCGTCCGTTCCTTCCATCAACCCCGATGCGGCCTGCGTGATGGCCGGGGAGACCGGCAGTGCGGACAGGCCCCGGGCCAGCGCCTGCTTGTGCCTCAACCCAAACAGGGCCGAAGCCTGCACTTGCGCCATCAGGTCGAGCACTTTCCCGGCATATTCCCTGGCGAGCATTTCCATCATGTCCGCGCTTTCCTTGCCCTCTGACTGCGTCAAAGCCTGGAGCGCCGCCCAGGTGCAGGTCTCGGCGCCGAGAAAGAACAACCCCTGGGCGAGGTGCCCAAGGTTGGCCTCGTTGCAATCCCTGAAGGCCGCCTCCGAGTCGAAGCGCTCAATCAGAAAGCGCCAGGCATCGGACTGCGGTTCCCGCACAGCGGCCAGCATCCGCTTGCGCCAAGACGTCACATGGAAGTTCGGCTCCCGGTCAATCCGTCTCCAATGCCTTTGACGCCAATCGTATCCCGACTCCGTCGTCGCCAGCGTCCAGAGCAGGCGAACCCGTTGCTCGGCTGTCCAGCGTCCCGACGCCATCAGGTCGAGCAGCGCGCTACCGGATTCGAACAGCAACGAGATGGCGTTGCCCGGGTAGCCCTTCCCCAATCGCGCCGCCAAGGGCTCCAGCGAACCCCAGTCAGGCAATGCCTCGAAGGTCGAACAGGCCAGGCTGCGGGCGATCCCCATCCGCGCCTGCCCCGCCTGCTCGACCAGGTGCGCCAACTGCACCTTGGCCTGTCCTGCGTCACGGCGTGCCAGATCGGCCAAGGCAAAACGCAAGGCGCCCACCTTCAGGGGAAAAGCCTTGATCAGCCCCAACTCGGCAATGGATTTCGCCACATCCAGATGGTGCCCCTGCAGACGCTCCGACACCTGGTCCGGTTCGATACGGAGCACGTCTTCGGCCTGGACAATCAAATTGATGCGCCTGAGCGCCTCATAGGCCGACTCGTCGAAACCTGGGACATCGAACGCTTCGCCCCCGGTCAGCACCCCTTGTTCCGAGTGCGCCAGGGCGCGCGCGAAGCGCCCGACGAACCGCTCCAACCGTTCGTTGAGCAGGTCATGCTCATTGATCGCCTGGCCCAGGCGGTGCCGGATGAAGCCATCGACGATCTGCGTTTCCTCCAGCTCGACGTCGCTCCGCGCACGGATCTGCGCACAGAACGACATCATGCTCGGGTGCCGGTAGCGCGCCAGCCCGACATCGCCCAGAAGCTTGGCGGCGGCAAGCGCTTCCTCCTCGGTGAAATCCTTGAGCAGGATTTGCCGACTGTCCTTCTGCGGTTGATACACCCGTTCAGAAAGCTCAAGCGGAGCCTTCAGGCGCTCCATGGTTTCCGGACGGCCGGTCAGCACCAGTTGCAGCCGCGATTGCGTCAGTTGCGCCAGACTGGCATCCACCCAGCGATGCAGATGCCCGCTGAACGAAGGCGCCCGGTCCAGGCCATCGATGATCACCAGCAGCGGCGTGTGCTTGAGCCACTGCGACAGCTCGGGCGCTTGCAGCGGGTAGCCGCCGTGCTCTTGGACATACCGGCCGATGAGCCGGCTCAGGCTGTCGTTCAGGCTCGCATCGCCGACCTCCAGGCTTTCCGCCGCGATCAGCAGGGTCGGCCGATCCGTCACGGATCGGCCGCGTTGTGCGCACCAGGACGTTTTCCCCTGGCCCGAACCGCCCACGATCACCATCAAGGATTTGGACGCCGCCAAGAACCGCTCCAGGTGCCTGTCCAGATCCACACGCGGCACGTAGAGATCTGGCGTGAACTTCCCGAGCGCCATCAACTGATAGACCCGCTGCTCGGTCATGCCCCGGAGTATGTCTTCGAGCCGCACCTGCATCCCGGCCAACGACAACCGGTGATGGGACACATCGATGCGCTCGCGCCGAAGGATGTTCCACAGTCCCGGACGGTCCACGGACTTGCGGTTTCTTGCCATGTCGAGGCAGGTGACATTCAACAGGGTCCACGTCTGCGAAGCCTGCTGCGGATCGACGACCTGACGCAGTTTCTCTATCGCGTGATGCGGTGCCGGATCCTGGAGCGTGTCGAAGACCGTCAGGTGGGTGCAGCCCAGAAACCCGCGAAAGCCGTCCTCGATGTCCGCATCCGTCTTTTTCAGTCTTTTCGACTCATCGACGAAGCAGGTTCGCAGCCGCTTGAATGCCTCGTCCGTGGCCTTGCTGGTCACGCACCCTTCAAGCTTTGCGTCGCCGGCCAGGTCGCGGCACGAGCTCAACACTTGCGGCACGGTCACCCGTACCGGGCCCGACGCGGAAGAGTCCGTCGCGATGACCAGGCGATCTTCGGTGCGGGAAAACCCGGCGCTCCAGAACTGCCGGACCATCTGATCCATCGCCTTTTTGAACTCAGCCCCCATCGCCAAGCCGTGCTTGACCTGAATGTAGACCGAGCCTTCGGGCAGCAGCCGCAGCACCAGGTCGTCAACCTGCGTGGAGCTCTCGCAGGTGATCGAGACAATGCTGTGCCGGTCGCTCAGCTTCCAGGGCAACGACGCCGCACTGCCCAGCAGCATCTCGACGGCGCACCATGCCCCGACCGAGCCGGCATAGACCGCCCCGCCGGTGCTCGCGGCGCCGCCGGCGGCCCCTTGTGGATTGCTGTCGGGGGAATCGTTCATGAACATCCTTGTTGGTATCGCCTGAGTCGGGGCCGATGGCCGTCAAGCGCGGCCCGGTGATGGCGGCATGCTACCAAATCTCTTCCGGTAATCGCTCGGCGCCAGCCCGGTGATCTTCTTGAACGTGGCGCGGAACGCGCCGGGATCCTGATACCCCACCGTCCACGCGATATGGTCGATGGTGCCGTTGGTGAACTCGAGCAGCTCCCGGGCCTTGCCGACCCGCAGGTGCTGGCAGTACTCGGTGGGTTTCAGGCCGGTGGCCGCACGGAAGCGGCGCAGGAAGGTGCGCTCCTCCAGGGCGGCGCGCTCGGCCATGCCCGCGAGCGACACGTCGGTCGCGCCGGTGCCTTGCAGCCAGTGCTGCACCTTGAGGATCGCTGCGTCGCCATGGTTGAGGATCGGCGCGAAGTTGCTGCCGCATTCGCTGGCGCTGTCGCTGTGCTCCACCACCAGGAACCGCGCGGTGGCGCTGGCGACGCTCGGTCCCAGCAGCCGGTCGACCAGCCGCAGTCCCAGCTCCGACCAGGCCATCAGCCCGGCGGTGGTGATCAGGTCGCCGTCATCGACGATCGGCGTGTCGGCCTTGAGCTCGATGGCCGGGTAGCGTTCGGCGAAGGCCTTGGCCGCCGTCCAGTGGGCGGTGGCGCGGCGCCCGTCGAGCAAGCCGCTTTCGGCCATCAGCCAGGAGCCCACGCAGACGCCGCCAAGCGTCGCGCCAGCGGCGTGTTGCTGGCGCAGCCAGGGCATCAGCCCGGCCGGCACCGCTGCGGCATCGAAGCCGCCGATGGAGGGTGGGACCGTCACCGCCACCAGCCCGGCATCCGGCCCGGGACAGCTGTCGTAGACCCGCGCCGGCGCACGTCCGTCCTCCGCCCGCCAATGGCTGACCCGCAGCCGCGGGCGCTGCACGGCCTGATGCTCGGCGGCGATGGCGTCGGCCACCGCGAACAGGTCGGTCAGGCCATGCACCGCCGCCATCTGCGCGCCGGGATAGATCAGCACCCCCAGCTCGACGACGGCCCTTTCTGCGCCCATTGTCAGTTTTCCCCTGTGTAATGTCGGTGCGGCCAATCCTCGAAACGCGTTCCGTCGCCAATACTGAACCCACTGACACGCCAACCCTCGAGGACACACCCATGGCCAAGCAAGCGCTCATCCTAGTCGATATCCAGAACGACTACTTCCCCCAAGGCAAATGGACGCTGACCGGCGCCGACGCCGCCGCCGACAACGCCGCCCGGCTGCTCGCCACGTTCCGCGAGACGGGCGACGCGGTGATCCACATCCGCCACGAATTCACCTCCGCCGACGCGCCGTTCTTCACCCCCGGCTCCGACGGCGCCAAGCTGCACCCCAAAGTGCTCAACCGCGCCGGCGAACCGGTGGTGCTCAAGCACTTCGTCAATTCCTTCCGCGACACCGAACTGCAGGCGCTGCTCGACGGGCAAGGCATCAAGGAGCTGGTGGTGGTCGGCAGCATGAGCCACATGTGCATCGACGGCATCACCCGGGCCGCCGCGGACCTGGGCTACGGCGTCACGGTGATCCACGACGCCTGCGCCACCCGCGACCTGGAGTTCAACGGCCTCACCGTGCCGGCCGCCCACGTCCATGCCGCCTTCATGGCGTCGCTGGCCTTTGCCTACGCCACCGTGGTGTCCACCGCCGAGTTCCTGTCGGCCAGCCGCTGACCGCTGTTTGAAACAACCGGAAAAACCTTGGCCCGCCCTGTTGCGGGCCTTCTTTCGTGCAGCGGAAAAAATCTCACGCGTGAGCCATTGATGGCACTTTGGATTGGCTGTAGTGTGGCTCACGCGTGAGATGTTCATAACGGAGTCATCGCCATGAAAAGCCGCTCCCCCGATGCGGAACCGAAAAGCCCGAAGGGAGTGCGCTCGACACCGTCTGCGAAAAAACCGTCGAGCTTCTACATGAAGCAGATGCGCGCGGGCCTGGCGGCCGCCGGTTATGTGAAACACGAAGCTTGGGTGCTTCCGGAGAACCGGGGCGTGCTCAAGCAAATGGAGCAACAGCTACGCCAACCGATTCTGGCTGGCTCATTCATGTCGGAGAATTACATGAGCGCAGGCAACAACTGGAACATCGATAGCCTCTACACCGCCTTCAAGGCGCTGGACGAGGTCGCTTCGCAGGAGATCACGCTGTCTCTGATCCAGAGCTCCGAACCCAGCCTCAAGCTGGAGATGAACGAATTCGGCGGCCTGCCGATTCACATCGCCATCGCCGGTGCGCAGATCATCGTCGACACCGTGCTGGTGGACATCGACTCGATCACCGACGTGCGCGCCTTCAACGACGCCGTGCTGCGCAGCCGGGAAATGTTCCCGCTGTCGTCCATCGGCATCGAGTCCATGCCCAACGGCCAGACCGTCTACAACATGTTCGGCGCCCTCAGCGCCGAGTCGAGCCTGACCAACGTGGTCACCGAGGTGAAGACCCTGGTCGACAACGTGCAGCGCGCCAGCGAAGCCTTCGCGCATTTCTTCAAGTAACCAACAGGGAAAATCCAATGACTCAGTCCATCTGGAGCAAGTTGTTCACCGCACTGCGCGGCGGCGCCAACGAAGTCGGCGAAGCGATCGTCGACCAGCAGGCCCTGCGCATCCTCGATCAGGAAATCCGCGATGCCGACAGCGCCCTGTCCAACGCCCGCCGCGAACTGGTCACCATCATGGCCAAGCACAAGCTGTCCGCCGACCGCGTGAGCGAGTACGACGCCAAGATCAAGGACCTGGAAGCCAAGGCCGTGTCGGCCCTGAACGCCGGCCGCGAAGACCTGGCGCTGGAAGTGGCCGAAGCGATCTCGACCCTGACCAACGACCTCGACGCCGAGAAAAAGCAAAGCGACGAGTTCGGCACCTACGCCGAGAACATGCGCAAGGACATCAACAAGGCCGAAGCGCGGATCAAGAGCCTGCGCCAGCAAGTGGACATGGCCAAGGCCCGCGAAAGCGTGCAGAAGGCCCAGGTCAGCGCGTCCATCGCCAGCGGCGGCGCCAACGGCAAGCTGGAGACCGCCGTCGGCACCCTGAACCGCCTGCAGGCCAAGCAGCAGCAGCGCGCCGCCGAGCTGAGCGCCGCGGACGAACTGGCCGATGCCTCGACCGGCAACGACCTGGACCGCAAGCTGCGCGAAGCCGGCATCACGCCGAACGAAGGCAGCGCCAACGCGATCCTTGAGCGCCTGAAGCAGAAGTCGGCCCAGTAAACCGGCTGCATCACCTGTGGGAGCTGGCTTGCTCCCACAGTGTTGCGCAAGGCCCGGACCTGCCTCCCGGCAAGGGCGCCGGCGGGCCTTCGCATCAATCAGTCCCGCATCGGCAAATCCCTCTGCTCGTTCAGCCCGCAGCCCGGTACACTAGCCGCGTTTTTCGCTGACGATCACCTCCACCCGCCTCAAGGACAGTACCCATGGGATGGTTCAAAGACTTGCTGGGCACCAGCAACTGGCAGACGGCACCGCAAACGTCCGGACAGCCAGACGGCCCGCTCGGCTTGGCGCAGGGCAAGGCAATCCGTTTCGACTCGACCCTGGGTCTCCTGCTCGACGGCAGTTCGTCGGTGCGGGTGCCCGACGCCCAGGCGATCTGGAGCGCCGGCTGGATCGACCTCGGCCAGTCGAACAAACTGCACCGCTATTACCTGGACAACGAAGATTTCTGGCTGCAGGTCCACGTGACCGGCGACGACCAGATCGAATCGGTGACGCTGTTCAACTACGTCGACTACGTGACCGTCAACAGCGACGCGGAACTGCAGCGCCTGGCCGGCGCCGAAAGCCCCGTCGGCCTGCCGACCTACTCCCTCAACGGCGTGTCGTTCAGCCGCGAGTGGGGCACCGAACGCGGCCAGACCGAGCTGGTGCCGCTGACCGAGCATGTCGCCAACCCGGACGAAACCTACACCATCGAACACCACTCGATGCTCTACGCCCGGGAAACCGGCCTGACCGAGCGTCGCGAACTGCTGCTGTTCTCCGTCGAACAGGACGAAGAAGGCACCGTCAGCCTGAGCACCTCGCTGGGCATCTCGCTGTACACCACCGACCTGAGCACCGTTTAAAAAGGAAGTTTGCCATGCTGGAAGCGCTGTCCGTTTCCCTGAACAAGACCGCACTGGTCGGTTTCGTCGTCTACCTGATCGGCGCCGTGCTGCTGTTCATGCTGTTTCAGTTCGTCTACACCCGCATCACCCCGCACAAGGAATTCGAGCTGATCCGCAACGGCAACAGCGCCGCGGCCATCGCCCTGTCCGGCGCGATCATCGGTTTCGCCATCCCGGCCAGCAACGTCATCGCCTACTCGGTCAGCCTCCTCGACTTCGTCCTCTGGGCGGTGATCGCCGCGGCGGTGCAACTGCTGGCGTTCCTGGCCACCGGCCTGGTGCTCAAGGGCACGTCCCAGCGCATCGCCAACGGCGAAATCGCCTCCGGCATCTATGTCGCCGCCGTGGCGATCAGCGTGGGCATGCTCAACGCTGCGTGCATGACACCGTCCAACTGACCGGCAGGGAGCCTGTGATGAAACGAAGCAAGTACGTTCAGCTGTCCCTGGCCGCCTCGGTGGCGCTGGCCATCTCCGGCCAGGCAGGCGCGGTGGAGCAACCGCGCAGCTTCCAGAGCGTGGAACAGTGCGTGGATGCCGACGTGGCGGCGGATGTCTGCTCGGACGCCTATGTCGCGGCCCTGGCCGAACACCGGCGCATCGCCCCGGCCTACGACGACAAGGCGGCCTGCGACGCAGACTTTGCCGCCGACTGGTGTCAGAAGAATTCCGCCGGCCGGTTCGTGCCGAAGCTGGGCGGCTTCAAGCTGCCGCGCAACGGCGAAGCGGCGCAGGACCTGGATGCGATCGCCGATGCGCCGATGCCGGCCGGCGAAGCCCAGGCCGCCCAAACGACCCATACCACCCACTCCTCCGGCGGTTCGGGCAACGGTTTCCTCACCGGCCTGCTGATCGGCAATGCCCTGAGCAACAGCCGTTCGACCTACAACCCGCAGCCGGTCTACCGCGAACGCAACACGCGCCAGACCTACGACACCTCGACGCTGAACCGGCGGATCGAATCGGCGCCGGCCAGAAGCCGGCAGGACTACGACAGCGACTACCGCAAACCGGTCAACGTGGCCTCGGCCACCTCCCGCGGCGGCTTCGGCAGCCAGTCCAGCGCCCGCAGCGGCTGGGGCGGCTGGGGTCGCTCGAGCAGCTGACCATGGAAAAGATCCCCTGCGCCGAGCGCCCCGACTGGAAACAGACGGCCGAAAGCCTCGGCTTCCTGTTCCACACCATCGACGACGAGCCCTACTGGGACGAAAGCGCGTACTACCGGTTCACGCTGGCGCAGATCGAAAACGATCTTGAGGACCCGACCACCGAGCTGCACGAAATGTGCATGGACCTGGTCGACCGGGTGGTGCACAGCGAAGAGCTGCTGGATCGCCTGAGCATCCCTGCGCCGTACTACGACATGATCCGCACGTCCTGGCTGGAAGGTCATCCGCATCTGTACGGGCGCATGGACTTCTCCTACAGCGGCAACGGCCCGGCGAAACTGCTGGAACTCAACTACGACACGCCCACCAGCCTTTACGAAGCGGCGGCGTTCCAGTGGGGCTGGCTGGAGCAATGCATCGAGCGCGGGACGCTGCCGGCGCATGCCGACCAGTTCAACAGCATCGACACCCGGCTCCACCAGGCCTTTGCCCATCTGCAGCTGAAGCGGCCGTTCTATTTCGCGTCGATGAAAGGCTCGGTCGAGGACAAGGGCACCACGGACTACCTGCGCCTGATCGCGGAAAAGGTCGGCATCGAATCGCGCCACATCGACATCGAAGACATCGGCCTGAGCGCCGACGGCCGTTTCGTCGACCTGGAAGACCGCTGGATTCCCCACCTGTTCAAGCTGCACGCCTGGGAGTTCATCTTCCACGAACCGTTCGGCGCGGCGATCGCCCAGTGCGACACGCAGTTCTTCGAACCGGCGTGGAAGGCCATCCTCTCCAACAAGGGCGTCTTGCCGTTGCTGTGGGAAATGCACAAGGGCCATCCGAACCTGCTGGCCGCCCATCTCGACCCGAACCCGGCCGGCGCGGTGCCCAAGGGCTGGGTGCGCAAGCCGTACTTCTCCCGGGAAGGCGCCAACATCGAACTGCAGACCGCTGAAGGCCTGATCGTCAAAGAGGACGGGCCCTACACCGATGCGCCGTTCATCCTGCAGGAGTTCGCGCCCTTGCCGAAGTTCGGCGACAGCTACACGCTGATCGGCTCCTGGGTGATCGGCGACCAGGCGGCCGGGATCGGCGTAAGGGAAGACAATAGCCTGATCACCAAGGATTCGAGCCGGTTCCTGCCGCACCTGATCCTCGACTGAAATGCCCGGCCATGCGGCGTTCTCACTGGCGCCATCGCCAGCAGGCTGGCTCCCACAGGGTTTCGGGGTGAATGCACGATCTGCGTTCACCGCAAAACGGTGTGGGAGCCAGCCCGCTGGCGATGGCGGCGGCCAAGGCACCGTATACCGCCAATGAAAAAGGCCCGTCGTGTTCAACGACGGGCCTTTGCGTTCAGCGCAGATGCGGCAGCGAATCAGAACGGAATGTCGTCATCGAAGCTGTCGAAGTCCGGAGCCGGCTGCGGTGCGGCCTGCTGCGGCGCCGGACGCTGCTGCGGAGCCGACTGCTGCGGACGCGGAGCCTGCTGGCGCGGGGCCGACTGCTGGTAGTTGTTGCCGCCGCCCTGCTGGTAGTTGTTCTGGTCGCCCTGTTGCGGACGGCCGCCCAGCAGCTGCATGGTGCCCTGCATGTCGACGATGATTTCGGTGGTGTAACGCTTGATGCCGTCCTTTTCCCACTCGCGGGTCTGCAGCTTGCCTTCGATGTAGACCTGCGAACCCTTGCGCAGGTACTCGCCGGCGATCTCGGCGACCTTGCCGAACATCGACACGCGGTGCCACTCGGTCTTCTCGACCTTCTGGCCGGTCTGCTTGTCGGTCCACTGCTCGCTGGTCGCCAGACTCAGGTTGGTCACGGCGTTACCGTTGGGCAGGTAGCGTACTTCGGGATCCTGGCCGCAAGTGCCGACCAAGATGACTTTGTTAACCCCACGGGCCATAACGTTCTCCTAGGCTTCGCAAGCCGCCTCGGCCGGGTTGTTCACCAGGCGTTCGAGGGTGGTGCGATCCACTAATTCTTTATCCAGTTTGATGTAGACCGCCGCTTCGTCGGCGACGATCACTGCATCTGTTACCCCTACGAGGGCCTTGATACGCTCGACCAGACCCGCTTCGCGGATCGCCTCGGGCGACAACGGCAAGCGCAGGCTCGTCACGTAGGGTGGTTCGCGCATGGTAACAGCAAAGGCCAGCCAAAGTGCAGCGAGCCCGGCACATCCGAGGAAGACAACCGACAGACCGCCATGCTGGAACAGCCAACCGCCAAGGATCCCGCCCAGTGCCGAACCGAGGAATTGGCTGGTGGAGTACACGCCCATGGCCGTGCCCTTCCCGCCCGCCGGCGACACTTTGCTGATCAGCGACGGCAAGGACGCCTCCAGCAGGTTGAACGCGGTGAAGAACACCACCGTGCCGATCACCAGGGCCCGCAGGCTGTCGCCGAACTGCCAGAAGAATAGCTCAGTGAGCATCAGCGTCATCACGGCGCCGAGCAAAACTCGTTTCATTTTGCGTCGCTTCTCGCCATAGATGATGAACGGGATCATGGCGAAGAAGGAGATCAGCAGCGCGGTGAGGTAGACCCACCAGTGCTGCTCCTTGGGCAGCCCGGCCCTTTCCACCAGGGCCAGGGGCAAGGCGACGAAGCTCGACATCAGCATCGCGTGCAGCACGAAAATGCCCAGGTCCAGGCGCAGCAGGTCCGGGTGCTTGAGCGTCGGCAGCAGCGCCTGGCGGGCCACGCCGGACTCGCGGTGGGTCAGCGGCCCGGTGGAGCGCGGCACCATGAACAGGATGATCGCGATGCCGACCAGCGCCATCGCGCCGGTGGCCAGGAACAGGCCGGACAGGCCGAACGCGCGGGTCAGCAGCGGCCCGACCACCATGGCCACGGCAAACGACAGGCCGATGGTCATGCCGATCATGGCCATCGCCTTGGTGCGGTGCTGTTCGCGGGTCAGGTCGGAGAGCAGCGCCATGACCGCGGCGGAGATCGCCCCGGCGCCCTGCAGGATCCGTCCGGCGATCACGCCCCAGATCGAGTCGGCCTGGGCGGCCAGCACGCTGCCGAGGGCGAAGACCACCAGCCCCAGGTAAATCACCGGCCGGCGGCCGATGCGGTCGGAAATGATTCCGAACGGGATCTGGAAAATCGCCTGGGTCAGGCCGTAGGCGCCGATCGCCAAGCCGATCAGGGCCGGGGTCGCGCCCGCCTTTTGCTTGAGCAGGTCGACGATCGCCTGGGTCTCGATGCGCAGT
>NZ_JBIVHR010000104.1:0-18718 GCF_044749305.1 Pseudomonas sp. NPDC089534
GGCACGAGTGAAGAACCCCTGAACCTCGAAAACGCCGCGGACCACCCGCGCTACCGCTACTTCGCCGAGACCGGCGAGGAGCGCTACGCCTCGTTCCTCGGGGCGCCGATCATCCACCACCGCCGGGTCGTCGGCGTGTTGGTCATCCAGCAGAAAGAACGCCGCCAGTTCGACGAAGGCGAAGAAGCCTTCCTCGTGACCATGAGCGCCCAGCTCGCGGGCGTGATCGCCCACGCCGAGGCCACCGGCTCGATCCGCGGCCTGGGCCGCCAGGGCAAGGGCATCCAGGAAGCCAAGTTCGTCGGCGTGCCGGGTTCGCCGGGCGCGGCGGTCGGCACCGCCGTGGTCATGCTGCCGCCGGCGGACCTGGACGTGGTGCCGGACAAGGCCGTCGCCGACATCGACGCCGAACTGGCGCTGTTCAAGAACGCCCTCGAAGGCGTGCGCGCCGACATGCGCGCCTTGTCGGCCAAGCTGGCGACCCAGCTGCGCCCCGAAGAGCGGGCGCTGTTCGACGTCTACCTGATGATGCTCGACGATGCCTCGCTGGGCAGCGAAGTCACCACCGTGATCAAGACCGGCCAATGGGCCCAGGGCGCGCTGCGCCAGGTGGTCACCGATCACGTCAACCGTTTCGAACTGATGGACGATGCCTACCTGCGTGAGCGGGCGTCGGACGTCAAGGACCTGGGCCGCCGTCTGCTCGCCTACCTGCAGGAAGAGCGTCAGCAGAACCTGGTCTACCCGGAAAAGACCATCCTGGTCAGCGAAGAGCTGACGCCGGCCATGCTCGGCGAGGTGCCGGAAGGCACGCTGGTCGGCCTGGTCTCGGTGCTCGGTTCGGGCAACTCCCACGTCGCGATCCTGGCCCGGGCCATGGGCATCCCGACGGTGATGGGCCTGGTCGACCTGCCGTACGCCAAGGTCGACGGCATCGAAATGATCGTCGACGGCCACCGCGGCGAGGTCTACACCAACCCTGGCGAAGTGCTGCGCAAGCAGTTCGCCGAGGTGGTGGAGGAAGAGAAGCAGCTGGCCCTGGGCCTCGACGCGCTGCGCGACCTGCCGTGCGTGACCCTCGACGGGCACCGCATGCCGCTGTGGGTCAACACCGGCCTGCTGGCGGACGTGGCCCGCGCCCAGAAGCGCGGCGCCGAAGGCGTCGGCCTGTACCGCACCGAAGTGCCGTTCATGATCAACCAGCGCTTCCCGAGCGAAAAGGAACAGCTGGCGATCTACCGCGAGCAGCTCGCCGCGTTCCACCCGCAACCGGTGACCATGCGTACCCTGGACATCGGCGGCGACAAGGCGCTGTCGTACTTCCCGATCAAGGAAGACAACCCGTTCCTGGGCTGGCGCGGCATCCGCGTCACCCTCGACCACCCGGAGATCTTCCTGGTGCAGACCCGCGCGATGCTCAAGGCCAGCGAAGGCCTGAACAATCTGCGGATCCTGCTGCCGATGTTCTCCGGCATCCACGAGCTGGAAGAGGCGCTGCACCTGATCCACCGGGCCTGGGGCGAGGTGCGCGACGAAGGCACCGACGTGCCGATGCCGCCGGTGGGGGTGATGATCGAGATTCCGGCGGCGGTCTACCAGACCAAGGAACTGGCGCGGATGGTGGACTTCCTGTCCGTCGGCTCCAACGACCTGACCCAGTACCTGCTGGCGGTGGACCGCAACAACCCGCGGGTGGCCGACCTCTACGACTACCTGCACCCTGCGGTGCTGCAGGCCTTGCAGATCGTGGTGCGCGACGCCCACGCCGAAGGCAAGCCGGTGAGCATCTGCGGCGAGATGGCCGGCGATCCGGCGGCGGCGGTGCTGTTGATGGCGATGGGCTTCGACAGCCTGTCGATGAACGCCACCAACCTGCCGAAGGTGAAGTGGATGCTGCGTCAGATCAACCTGAGCAAGTCCAAGGACCTGCTGGCGGAGCTGATGACCATCGACAACCCGCAGGTCATCCACAGCTCGCTGCAGCTGGCCCTGAAGAACCTGGGGCTGTCGCGGATGATCAACCCGGCGCCGGTCAAGACCGCCTAGAACCCTTGTGGCGAGGGAGCTTGCTCCCGCCCGGCGGCGCCGCCGTCGCCAATCCGGTGAACGCAGCGTGCCTGATGCCCCGCCACTGCAGGTTGGGGCTGCTGCGCACCCCGGCGGGAGCAAGCTCCCTCGCCACAAGGTCAGGCCTCTCCACGTCAGACGCTCAGGTCCACCTCCCCCAGATGCCCGCCGAACGGGCCGAAGCTGCGCTCCACGATCCGGCGCGTGCCGTCCGCCTGCACGATCAGCGCCGTGCTGGCCCGCGTCCCGTAGCTCTGGCTGGCGATGAACACGCTCGACAGCAGCGACTCGGTCGTCCGTCCCACGCCGGTGTCCGGCAGCTCGGCGTCCGGCGCCGGTTGCGCGTCGGCCAGCAACGCCAGCAACCGTTCGGGCTGCGGATCGTCCAGGGCTGCGCTCAGCGCCGCCCTGGCCTTGAGCAGTTTCGGCCAGGGCGTGTCCAGCCCGGCGTTGGACAGCCCGTAGACGCCCGGCGGCAGCATCACCGGCTCCGAGTCGCGGGCGTTGAAATGCCACAGTTCGTTGGCGTTGCCCAGCAGCAGGTTGAACCCGGCGTACTGCGCCGAGCGTTCGACGACATCGGCCAGATAGTCGTCGATCGACAGCTCCCCGGTCAGGAACCCGGCCACCAGCCCGCCCCGCGAACGCTGCGCCGGCGGTTGGCCGGGGTCGCGGATGTTGGTCAGCGCCGCGAACCGGCCGTGGGCGCCCAGGCCCAGCCAGGTGCCGCCCGCCTCAAGGTCCCGCCCGGCATGGACATGCGGCGCCTCCGGCCACCGGGCCAGCGGCAGGCTGGGCCGGGCGTAGAACTCGTCGCGGTTGGCCGCGACGATCAACGGCTGGGCATGATCCGGCCGCCAGGCGAAAACGATCAGGCACATAAGGTTGTCCTTGTGTGTTTTTTGCCCACTCTACGCAGACATCGCCCGTGCATCCATCGCAAGTGGAGCGCAAGGCCATGCATCCGTTACCATGCCGCTCCGGTTTTGGGGACGCGTCGGGGAGGCGGTCATGGAATTTCTGCTCTATCTGGCGTTGGGCGCCTGCGCAGGCGTGCTGGCCGGGCTGTTCGGGGTCGGCGGCGGGATCATCATCGTCCCGGTGCTGGTGTTCAGTTTCACCCTGCAAGGCTTCGATCCGTCGATCCTGACCCACCTGGCGGTGGGCACGTCGCTGGCGACGATCATCTTCACCTCGGTCAACGCCGTGCGCGAGCACCACCGGCGGGGCGCGGTGCGCTGGCCGATCTTCGTCTGGATGACCGTCGGCATCCTGGTCGGCGCAGGGTTGGGCGCGCTGACCGCCGAAGCGATCTCGGGGCCTCACCTGCAAAAGATCATCGGCGTGTTCGCCCTGGTGATCGCCGCGCAACTGGCCCTGGAGGCCAAGCCCAAGGCCAGCCGCACGGTGCCGGGCAAGCTCGGCCTGACCGTGGCCGGCAGCGTGATCGGCTGGGCCTCGGCGATCTTCGGCATCGGCGGCGGCTCGCTGACCGTGCCGTTCCTGACCTGGCGCAGCGTGCCGATGCAGCAGGCGGTGGCGACGTCGTCGGCCTGCGGCTTGCCCATCGCGGTGGCCAGCGCGATAAGTTTCATGATTCTGGGCTGGCACGATCCGCTGCTGCCGGCCCATAGTCTCGGTTTTGTGTATCTGCCGGCGCTGTTGGGGATCGCCCTGACCAGCATGGTCTTCGCCCGCCTCGGCGCGCGCTTGGCCCACAGGCTGTCGCCGAAGTTGCTGAAACGGCTGTTCGCCGCTTTGCTGTTCTGCGTGGGCCTGAACTTTCTGTTGTGAGCCGGCGCAATCCTGACTTAATCCTGAGGTGGCAGCGTCCCCCGGGAATGTTGAAGACCTGAACTCTGACGAGGAGCCGCAATGCTGCCTTACCCGCAGATCGACCCGGTGGCCGTTGCCATCGGTCCCTTGAAAATCCACTGGTACGGGCTGATGTACCTGATCGGCATCGGCGGCGCGTGGCTGCTGGCGTCGCGCCGGCTCAACCGTTTCGACCCGACCTGGACGAAGGAAAAGCTTTCCGACCTGGTGTTCTGGCTGTCCATGGGCGTGATCGTCGGCGGGCGCCTGGGCTATGTGCTGTTCTACGACCTGAGCGCTTACCTCGCCAACCCGACGCTGATCTTCGAGGTGTGGAAGGGTGGCATGTCGTTCCACGGCGGCTTCATCGGCGTGATGCTGGCGGCGCTGTGGTTCGGCAAACGCAACAACAAGTCGTTCTTCCAACTGATGGACTTCGTCGCGCCGATGGTGCCGATCGGCCTGGGCGCCGGGCGCATCGGCAACTTCATCAACGCCGAACTGTGGGGTAAGCCGACCGACGTGCCGTGGGCCATGATCTTCCCGCCGTTCAGCGATCCGGCGCAGCTGCCGCGCCACCCGTCGCAGCTCTACCAGTTCGCCCTCGAAGGCGTGGCGCTGTTCCTGATCCTCTGGCTGTTCTCGCGCAAGCCGCGTCCGACCATGGCCGTCTCCGGCATGTTCGCGCTGTTCTACGGGATCTTCCGGTTCATCGTCGAGTTCGTCCGCGTGCCGGACGCGCAGCTGGGCTACTTGGCCTGGAACTGGCTGACCATGGGCCAGGTGCTGTGCGTGCCGATGATCGTCGGCGGGCTGTTCCTGATCTGGCTGGCCTACCGTCGCGCGCCGGCGGCGCCGCTCGCCCCGACGGCTTAACATACGGACCCCGGCGCCGGACGCCGGGGCTCAAAGGAAACAGGTAACCCATGAAGCAATATCTTGATCTGGTGTCGCACGTCATCAACAACGGCACCAAACAGGCCAACCGCACCGGCGTGAACACCATCAGCTTTCCGGGCGCCATGCTGCGCTTCGACCTGCAGGAAGGTTTTCCGGCGATCACCACCCGCAAGATGGCCTTCAAGTCGGCCATCGGCGAGATGTGCGGTTTTCTGCGCGGGGTGAACAACGCCGCCGAGTTCCGGGCGCTGGGCTGCAAGGTCTGGGACCAGAACGCCAACGAAAACGCCCAGTGGCTGGCCAACCCGTTCCGTCAGGGCGAGGACGACCTGGGCGAGATCTACGGCGTGCAGTGGCGCAAGTGGCCGGCGTACAAGCAGATCCCGCTGAGCAACGCCGCGGCCATCGAGCAGACCCTGAGCCAGGGCTACCGGCAGATCGCCGAGGGCGAAGAGGACGGCCAGGCCTACGTGGTGCTGTACAAGGCCATCGACCAGGTGCGCCAGTGCGTCGACACGATCATCAAGGATCCGGGCAGCCGGCGCATCCTGTTCCACGGCTGGAACTGCGCCCAGCTCGACGAGATGGCCCTGCCGCCGTGCCACCTGCTGTACCAGTTCCATCCGAACGTCGAGACCAAGGAAATTTCCCTGACCCTCTACATCCGTTCCAACGACCTGGGCCTGGGCACGCCGTTCAACCTCACCGAGGGTGCCGCGCTGCTGAGCCTGATCGGCCGCCTGACCGGCTACACGCCGCGCTGGTTCACCTATTTCATCGGCGATGCGCACGTCTACGAGAACCACCTGGACATGCTCAACGAACAGCTCAAGCGCGAGCCGTTCGCCATGCCGAAGCTGAAGATCTCCGACCGCGTGCCGGAATTCGCCAAGACCGGCGTGTACCAGCCGGAGTGGCTGGAGCTGGTGGAGCCTGGCGACTTCTCCCTGGAAGGCTACGAGCACCACGCGCCGATGACCGCGCCGATGGCGGTCTGAGGCCCGGCTCCGCAGAGCCTGGGCTGACGCCATCGCCAGCAGGGAGTTCGGTTGGATGCCGGGTTGGCGGTCACTGCAAGACAATGTGGGAGCGAGCCTGCTCGCGATGACGGTGTGTCAGCCAAGGATGGATCGGCTGACAGACCGCTATCGCTGGCAAGCCAGCTCCCACAGGGATACTCGGTGATCTTAATGGCCGTGGCTGCGGCCCACATGGGAGTGTTCCACTTCCGTCGCCACAACCCCGCCGCTCACTTCCAGCCGCTGCAGAATCCCGCACTGATCAGCCTCCGGCCCTTCGCCGCAGCGCTGGCGCAGGTCGAGCAGTTGGGTCTGCAAGGCCAGCAGGCCGTCGATCCTCGCCTTCACGTGCTGGATGTGTTCGTCGATCAGGGCGTTCACGCTCTCGCACTGGTCCTGGGGGCTGTCGCGCAGGGTGAGCAATGCGCGGATCTCTTCGAGGGTCATGTCCAGGGTGCGGCAGTTGCGGATGAAGGTCAGGCGCTCGGCGTGGGCCTGGGTGTAGACCCGGTAGTTGCCGTCGCTGCGGGCCGGTTCCGGCAGCAGGTTTTCGCGCTCGTAGTAGCGGATGGTCTCCACGGCGCAGTCGGTGAGTTTCGCCAGTTCTCCGATCTTCATGACGGCAATCTCCAAAAGGGTGCTTGACCCTATAGTGGCTACAGGGTCTTTACTTGGCAACAGGCACCTTCATGGACGCGACCGATGAGCGATTCCCTGCACACCCACAGCCACAAACCTGGCGACGAACACGATCACAAGCATGATCACGATCATGGCCACAGCCCGAAACTGCAGCCTGTGCACAAGCACGCCCACGGCGGCGATGCCTGCTGCGGGTCGAAGGTTGTCACGCCTGCGCCTGTTCATTCGAATGAAGATTCCTGCTGCGGGTCGAAAGCCGCCACGCCCTCGCTGATTCAATTGAGCGAGGCGCCGAGCGCCGACGCCCGGCTGAGCAGTTTCCGCATCGAGGCGATGGACTGCCCGACCGAGCAGACCCTGATCCAGAACAAGCTCGGCAAGCTGGCCGGCATTCAGCAACTGGAATTCAACCTGATCAACCGCGTGCTCGGCGTGACCCACACGCTGGCGGACACCGCGCCGATCACCGAGGCGATCAAGTCCCTGGGCATGCAGGCCGAACCGCTGGAGGCCGGCGTCGAGACGCCCGCCCCGGCGCCGGCGAAAAAGCACTGGTGGCCGCTGGCGCTGTCCGGCGTCGGTGCGCTGGCGGCGGAAGTCATCCACTTCACCAACGCCGCGCCGACCTGGGTGGTGGCGCTCGTCGCGCTGGTGTCGATCCTCAGCGGCGGCCTTGGCACCTACAAAAAGGGCTGGATCGCCCTGAAGAACCGCAACCTCAACATCAACGCCCTGATGAGCATCGCCGTGACCGGCGCCGTGCTGATCGGCCAATGGCCGGAAGCGGCGATGGTGATGTTCCTGTTCACCGTGGCCGAGCTGATCGAGGCCCGTTCGCTGGATCGGGCGCGCAACGCCATCAGTGGCTTGATGCAGATGACGCCCGAGCAGGCCACCGTCCTCCAGGCGGACGGCAACTGGGTCGAACGTGAAGTCAAAAGCATCGATCTCGGCGCCCGCGTGCGGGTCAAGCCCGGTGAGCGCATCGCCCTCGACGGTGAAGTCGTGAGCGGCAGCTCGACCATCGACCAGGCGCCGATCACCGGGGAAAGCCTGCCGGTGGAGAAGACCGTCGGCGACAAAGTGTTCGCCGGCACCATCAACCAGGCCGGTTCCCTCGAGTACACCGTGACCGCGGCGGCCAACAACTCGACCCTGGCGCGAATCATCAACGCCGTCGAACAGGCCCAGGGCGCGCGGGCGCCGACCCAGCGCTTCGTCGACCGGTTCTCGAAGGTCTACACCCCGGCGGTGTTCATCCTCGCGCTGGCCGTGGCGGTGATCCCGCCGCTGTTCATGGGCGCGGCGTGGTTCGACTGGATCTACCGCGCCTTGGTGCTGCTGGTGGTGGCGTGCCCGTGCGCCCTGGTGATCTCCACCCCGGTGACCATCGTCAGCGGCCTGGCGGCCGCGGCGCGCAAGGGCATCCTGGTCAAGGGCGGCGTGTACCTGGAAGGAGGCTTCAAGCTCGACTACCTGGCGCTGGACAAGACCGGCACCATCACCCACGGCAAACCGGTGCAGACCGATTACCTGTCCCTCGACCCGACCGCCGAAGCCCTGGCACCGGCCATCGCCGCCGCATTGGCCGGGCGTTCCGACCACCCGGTGTCGCTGGCCATCGCCAATGCCGCTGTGGATAAGAACCTGACCCTGCCGGTTGTGGATAACTTCACCGCCCTGGCCGGTCGCGGGGTGAAGGGCGAGGTGGACGGCCAGACCTACCACCTGGGCAACCACCGCCTGGTGGAAGAGCTGGGCCTGTGCTCGCCGCAGCTGGAAGAAAAGCTGTTCGCGCTGGAGAAGCAGGGCAAGTCCGTGGTGCTGCTGCTCGACGGCTCGGGCCCGCTGGCGCTGTTCGCCGTGGCCGACACGGTCAAGGACACCAGCCGCGAAGCCATTCGCCAATTGCACGATCTGGGCGTGAAGACCCTGATGCTCACCGGCGACAACGTCCACACCGCCCAGGCGATCGCGGCGCAGGTCGGCATCGACCAGGCCAAGGGCGACCTGTTGCCCACCGACAAGCTGCAAGCCATCGAAGGCCTGTATGCCCAGGGCCACCGGGTCGGCATGGTCGGCGACGGCATCAACGACGCCCCGGCGCTGGCCCGGGCCGAGATCGGCTTCGCCATGGCGGCGGCCGGCACCGACACCGCCATCGAAACCGCCGATGTCGCCCTGATGGACGACGATCTTCGCAAGATCCCGGCGTTCATCAGCCTGTCGCGCAACACGGCGACTATCCTCAAGCAGAACATCGCGCTGGCGCTGGTGATCAAAGCGATCTTTCTTGGGGTAACCTTCGCCGGGGTCGCCACCATGTGGATGGCGGTGTTCGCCGACATGGGCGTCAGCCTGCTGGTGGTGTTCAACGGTTTGCGCCTGCTGCGCAAGTAAGAGAGAGGGGCGGTTGTGCTGAGTGCCGAGCTGAAGGCGTTTTACATGGTGGCCCGGTTGGGCAGCATCACGCTGGCGGCAAAGAAACTGGGCCTGAGCCAACCGACCGTGACCACCCAGATCCGCCATCTGGAGAGCCAGTATTCGGTGGAGCTGTTCTACCGCGGCGGCCGCCGCCTCACCGTCAGCGACGAAGGCGCGCGGCTGCTGCCGATGGTCAAGGCGCTGCTGCAGCAGGAAGCGGACATCGAGTTCTTCCTGCGCAACAGCGGCCAGGTGCAGGGCACGCTGCGCATCGCCGCCACCGCGCCGTACTACATCCTCGATCTGGTGAAGGCGTTCCGCGAGCGGCTGCCTCAGGTGGAGGTGTCGGTGGAGATCGGCAACTCCCAGCAGGTGCTCGAAGCGCTGGAGGATTACCGGGTGGACGTCGCGGCCTCGTCGCAGTTGCTGGAGGACGCGCGGCTGATCCGCCGGGTGCTCGGCAGCGACCCGCTGGTGCTGGCGGTGCACCGCAACCATCCGCTGGCGGCGCATGACCATGTGACGCTCAGCGCGCTGGCCGGGCATACCCTGCTGATGCGCGAGTCCGGCTCGACCACCCGGCGCCTGACCGAAGAGCTGCTGGCCGGCGCCGGCGTGAGCTTCGGCCCGCTGCTGGAGATCGGCAGCCGCGAGTCGATCCGCGAGGCCGTACTGCGCAACATCGGCATCAGCATCATCGCCCGCCAGGAAGTGCCCCACGATCCGCAGCTGCGGGTGCTGACCCTGGAGAACGCGCCGCAGATCCCCGAATACCTCTACTGCCTCAAGGAGCGCAAAGGCGCCCGGTTGCCGGCGGCTTTCCTCGGCCTGGCGCAGGAAATGGCGCCGGCCTGAGTCCTCATTTGCCCGTGCCGGCCTCATCGCCAGCAGGCTGGCTCCCACAGGGGAACGCATTTCAATGTGGGAGCCAGCCTGCTGGCGATGGCGCCGGACCGGACAACCCAAATCCATGAATACCACTATCGGCCGTTTTTGCCCGACTGCCATATGACGGACGCATTACAACCCTAGGATGGCCCTCATCTGCTTGATGAGGCCTGTCCATGAACCCTGCAACCGTCCTGACCACTCCCGGCGCACCGATGAAAGTGCGCAACGTGCAAAAGCGCTTCGGCGCGTTCACGGCGCTGGACAACGTCTCCCTCGACGTGGCCGCCGGTGAGCTGGTGTGCCTGCTCGGCCCGTCGGGCTGCGGCAAGACCACGCTGCTGCGCTGCATCGCCGGCCTGGAGAAGCAGGACAGCGGCGAGCTCTACCTCGGTGAGCGCGACGTGTCCCGCCTTGCGCCCCAGGCCCGTGACTACGGCATCCTGTTCCAGTCCTACGCCCTGTTCCCCAATCTGACCGTCGAAGCGAACATCGCCTACGGCCTGGCCGGCAGCGGCCGCGACGAAGTGCGCCGCCGGGTCGGTCAGATGCTGGAACTGGTGGGCCTGGTCGGCAGCGAGAAAAAGTACCCCGGCCAACTGTCCGGCGGTCAGCAGCAGCGGGTCGCGCTGGCGCGGGCCCTGGCCCCGTCGCCGTCCTTGCTGCTGCTCGACGAGCCGATGTCGGCCCTCGACGCCCGGGTGCGCGAGCACCTGTGCACCGAACTGCGCCAGCTGCAGCGCAACCTCGGCATCACCACCCTGATGGTCACCCACAATCAGGACGAGGCCATGCTGATGGCCGACCGCATCGCCGTGATGCACAACGGCAAGGTCGAGCAGTACGCCACGCCCCAGGAAATCTACGACCGTCCGGCCACGCCGTTCGTCGCCGAGTTCGTCGGCCAAGGCAACTGGCTGCCGTTCCAGCGCAGCAGCGACAGCCATGCGCGGGTCGGCGGGATGAACCTGCGCCTGGCCGACGGCAGCGTCCAGAGTCCTTCCGGCCGCCTGTTCTGCCGTCCGGAAGCGATCAGCGTCAATCCGCTGGTGCACGAGGAAAACCTGTTCCCGGCCAAGGTCCGCGAGATCACCTTCCTCGGCAACCGCTGCCGCATGAGCTTCGAGCTCGACCAGTTGCCGGGCCATGCGCTGCTCGCCGAACTGGCCCCGGAAGCCATGCCGCGCCTGGGCGCGCAACAGATCATGGTGGCCTTGCCGCCGCGCAGCCTGCAGGTGTTTGCCTGATGGGCGCGAACATCGCGCTGCCGCTGCCGCAGAAACAGGCGCGGCAGGTGTCGGGCGCCGAGATCGGCGACCGGGTCTTCGTGCTCGGCGGCAAGCTCCTGCTGCTGATGCTGCTCGGCGTGGCGGTGCTGCTGCCGCTGCTGGCGATCTTCTGGCGCGGCTTCAGCAGCGAGGCCGGGCAGGGCGGCGGCTGGCTCGCCGCGAAAGAACTGGTGAGCAGCGACAATTTCCACTGGCTGCTCGGCAACAGCCTGAAGGTTTCCCTCAGCGTCGCGGCCATCGTCGTGCCGCTGGCCTACCTGTTTGCCTACGCCCTGCAACGCACGCTGATTCCGGCCAAGGGCCTCTGGCGCGGGATCTCCCTGTTGCCGCTGATGGCGCCGTCGATGCTGCCGGGCATTGCGCTGGTGTACCTGTTCGGCAACCAGGGCCTGCTGCGCGGGCTGCTGTCGGACAACATCTACGGGTTCTGGGGCATCGTGCTGGGCGAGGTGATCTACACCTTCCCGCATGCCTTGATGATCTTGCTGTCAGCCCTGTCGCTGGCGGATGCGCGACTGTTCGATGCCGCGTCGAGCATGGGCGCCAGTCCCGCAAAAGCCTTCCGCAGCATCACCTGGCCGGCGACCCGCCAGGCCGTGTTCGCCGCGTTCTGTCTGGTGTTCACCCTGACCGTCACCGATTTCGGCGTGCCGGTGGTGGTGGGCGGCGACTATCAAGTGCTGGCGCTGGAAGCCTACAAGGCGGTGGTCGGCCAGCAGCAGTTCGGCCGGGGGGCGTTGATCGGCATGGTGCTGCTGTTGCCGGCGCTGTTCAGCTTCGGCGTCGATGCCTGGCTGCGCCGACGTCAGGGCGACGCCATGAGCGGCCGCGCCCAAGTGTTCCGGCCGGTGCCCTCGAAGAAACGCGACGCCTGCTACCTGGCCGTCGTTCTGCTGATCAGCGCCGCGTTGCTGCTGGTGTTCGGCATGGCGGTGTTCTCGTCGCTGGTGAAGTTCTGGCCGTACAACCTGTCGCTGTCGCTCAACCACTACCGGTTCGACGAAACCGCCGGCGGCGGCTGGCTGGCCTACGGCAACAGCCTGAAGATGGCGCTGGGTGCGGCGCTGATCGGCAGCGTGCTGATCTTCACCGGCGCCTACCTGATGGAAAAGACCCGCAGCCAGCGCGGGCTGAATCTGACGTTGCGGATGCTCAGTTTCGTACCGATGGCGGTGCCGGGGCTGGTGCTCGGTCTGGGTTACGTCTTCTTCTTCAACCTGACCGGCAACCCGCTGCACGTGTTGTACGGGACCATGACCCTGCTGATCGTCTGCACCATTGCGCACTATTTGACCACCGCGCAGATGACCGCCACCACCGCGCTGCGCCAGCTCGACGCCGAGTTCGAAGCCGCCGCACTGTCGCTCAAGGCGCCGCTGTACCGCCATTACCTGCGGGTGACCGTGCCGATCTGCCTGCCGGCGCTGCTGGACATCGTGCGCTACCTGTTCGTCTCGGCGATGACCACCGTGTCCGCCGCGATCTTCCTCTACAGCCCCGACACCATCCTCGCGGCGGTGGCGGTGCTGAACATGGACGACGCGGGCAACGTCGGCGGCGCAGCGGCGATGTCGACCCTGATTCTGTTCACCTCGGCAGGCGTGTCCCTGCTGCTGGCGTGGGCTTCGCGCGGCTTGCTGCGCCGTTCCCAGGCCTGGCGGCAGACCGCGTCCGGCCATTGATTTTCGTCCCAT
Organism: Pseudomonas sp. NPDC089534; assembly: GCF_044749305.1. Classification (NCBI taxonomy): domain Bacteria; kingdom Pseudomonadati; phylum Pseudomonadota; class Gammaproteobacteria; order Pseudomonadales; family Pseudomonadaceae; genus Pseudomonas; species Pseudomonas sp. NPDC089534. The sequence continues at coordinate 12,739 of NZ_JBIVHR010000104.1, forward strand.
CCCCTCAACTCAAGACAGGAAACGATCATGTTCAAGCCCATGGCCCTGGCCGCCGCCGCGCTCGCCGCTTTCAGCCTGAATGCCTTCGCGGCGAAAACCGAGTTGACGGTGTACACCGCCCTCGAAGCCGAACAGCTGAAGACCTACAAGCAAGCCTTCGAGAAGGCCAACCCGGACGTCGAGATCAAGTGGGTGCGCGACTCCACCGGGATCATCACCGCCAAGCTCTTGGCCGAGAAGGAGCGTCCGCAGGCCGACGCGGTCTGGGGTTTGGCGGCGTCGAGCCTGGCGATCCTCGACCAGCAAGGCATGCTGCAAAGCTATGCGCCGAAGGACCTGGGCAAGATCGGCGGCAACTACCGCGACGCCGCCAACCCGCCGGCCTGGGTCGGCATGGACGTGTGGGCGGCGACCATCTGCTTCAACACTGTCGAGGCCGAAAAGCAGGGCCTGAGCAAACCGGTGAGCTGGCAGGACCTGACCAAGCCTGAGTACAAGGGCAAGATCGTGATGCCGAACCCGGCCTCGTCCGGCACCGGTTTCCTCGACGTCAGCGCCTGGCTGCAGACCTTCGGCGAGAAGCAGGGCTGGGCCTACATGGACGGCCTGCACCAGAACATCGGCCAGTACGTCCATTCCGGCTCCAAGCCGTGCAAGCTGGCGGCGGCGGGTGAATTCCCGATCGGCATTTCCTTCGAGTACCCGGCCGTTCAGCTCAAGCGTCAGGGCGCGCCGCTGGACATCATCCTGCCGAAGGAAGGCCTGGGCTGGGAGATCGAGGCCACCGCCGTGATCAAGGGCACCGCCCACGAAGAGGCGGCCAAGAAGCTCGCCGACTTCTCCGCAAGCCCGGCGGCCATGGAGCTGTACAAGGAAAACTTCGCCGTGCTCGCCCAGCCGGGCATCGCCAAGCCGCAGACCGAACTGCCGGCGGACTACGAGCAGCGCCTGATCAAGAACGACTTCGCCTGGGCCTCGAAGAACCGCGACGAGATCCTGACCGAGTGGCGCAAGCGCTATGACGGCAAGTCCGAGAAGGTCGCCGCCAAGTAAGACCTTCATCGACTGACAGGGCCCCATCGCCGGCAAGTCGAATCGTCGCACCTCAGCGCCCACAGGATTTGTGGTGAACACTGATTGTGTGGACACCTTGGAAACTGTGGGAGCTGCGGTTCGACGATTCGACTTGCCAGCGATGACGGTCTCTCATTCAGAGCACCTCTCAATGACACAACACAAAGATTTGCTGATCGTCGGCGCCGGCATCCTGGGCCTGTCCCACGCCTACGCCGCCGCCCGACGCGGCCTCAAGGTCACGGTTTTCGAACGCACCGCCACGCCACTCGGGGCGTCGGTGCGCAACTTCGGCCAGGCGCTGGTCACCGGCCAGCCGCCGGGGCCGATGCTGGAACTGGCCAAGGCCAGCCGCGAGATCTGGGGCCGGTGGGCGCAGCTCGCCGGCCTGCAACTCAAGCGCAACGGCTCGTACCTGTTCGCCCGCACCGAGGCGGAGGAGCAACTGCTGGAAGCCTTTTGCGCCGGCCGCGCCGTCGAGCACGGCTACCGCGTGGAGCTGCTGCGCGGCGGCGACCTGCGTGACCTGTACGGCGGTCGGTTCAGCCATCACCGCGCCGCGCTGCACGGCCTGGACGACCAACAGCTGTACTCGCGCGAAGCGATCCCGGCGCTGATCGACTGGCTGCGCCGCGAGCTGGGCGTCGAGTTCCATTTCTCGACCCTGGTGCGCGACGTCGAACCGGGGCGCCTGCACAGCACCGCCGGCACGTTCACGGCCGGGCAGATCATCGTCTGCTCCGGCCACGACTATCAGACCTTGCTGGCCGAGCCCATCGCCGCCCTCGACCCGCAGGTCTGCCGCCTGCAGATGCTGCGCGCCCGGCCGCAGGCCAGCCTCGACCTGCAGCACGCGCTGCTCACCGGCCTCAGCTGCGTGCACTACGGCGCCTTCGCCGACCTGCCGGAAGCGGCGGCGGTGCAGGCGCAGATCCTGCGCGAGACGCCGCACCTGCACGACAACGGCATTCACCTGCTGATCAGCCCCACGCCCCATGGCGAACTGATCATCGGTGATTCGCACCATTACGGAAGGGATCCGTCGCCGTTCAACGCCGAACAGGTGGACGACTGGATGATCGGGCTGGCCGAGCACACCCTCGGCTGCAAGGTGCAGGTGGTCGAGCGCTGGCAGGGTGTCTACGGCTCCCGCGGGCCGGGGCCGTTTTCGTTCCTGCGGCCGGCGCCGGGGCTCGGCGTGGCGCTGATGCACACCGGGGTGGGCATGAGCGTCGGCCCGGCCATGGCCGAGCGCAATGTCGCGCAACTGCTGGAGGAGGTCTGATGGGCCGTCACGAACAGGTGATCGCCGAGGTGTTCGGGCTGTACGAACGCTTCGGTGCCAGCGACTACATCGGCGAGCCGGTGTCGCAGATCGAGCACATGTCCCAGGCGGCCCAACTGGCCATGGCCGAGGGCTTTGACGACGAAGTGGTGCTGGCGGCGTTCTTCCACGACATCGGCCACCTGTGCGCCGAGGGCGCGCAGAGCATGGGCGGCTACGGTGCGGTCAGCCACGAACGCCTCGGCGCCGATTACCTGCGCGAGGCGGGGTTCGGCGAGCGTGTCGCGCGGCTGGTGGAGTATCACGTGCAGGCCAAGCGGTATCTGACGCTCAGGGAGGCGGGCTACTACCGACGCCTGAGCGAAGCCAGCCGGCGCACCCTGGCGTATCAGGGCGGGGTGATGACGGAGGCCGAGGCCGATGCGTTCGAGCGCGATCCGTTGTGCGCCGTCAGCCTGCGGATGCGCCAGTGGGATGAGCTGGCGAAGGAGACGGCGGTGCCGGTGGTGGATCTTCAGTTGCTGAAGGAAAAGGCGGCGCGGGTGTTGGCCGGCTGAACCGCTGAACCGCAGGGCCGCCATCGCCAGCAGGCTGGCTCCCACCGTTTTCCTGCACGACAGAATCCATGTGGGAGCGAGCCTGCTCGCGATGACGGCAGTCCATCCGGCCTCGGTGCGCCGGACGAACCGCCATCGCCAGCAGGCTGGTGCCTACAGATCGGCGGCCAGTGAGTCGATCTGCGCCTGCCGCTCGGCCTGGTTGAGCTTGGGGTGCGGGTTGAGCGACGACCACTGCGGATGCGCGCGGGCCTTGATCAGGGCCTCGGGCAGTTTGCCTTGGCGCCAGGTCTCGTCCTGCGAGGCGGCGACCTGAACGGCGTCCATCGCCGCATGGCCACGGGCGTTCAGGGCCAGCAGCAACTGGCGCTGACGCAACGCCAGCAGGCGCAGCACGTTGTCGTCGACCGTCAGCTCGCGCTGCCCCTTGAGCTTGCCCAGCAAGCGGTTGCCGTAGCTGCGGGCGGTCTGCAGGGCGCCGCCGGCAATCGCGCCGGCCAGGGCAGCGGCGCCGAGGGTGATGCCACCGACCGCCAGATCCACACCGGCACCGACGGCGGCGCCGGCCGCCATCCCGCCGCCGACCCGCACGCCCAATTGCTTCAGGGTCTCGGGGTTGAACAGGTCATCGCCCCAGCGCCCGTCCAGCAGCGGCAGGTCGCTGGCGGCGGCATCCTGCACGCGGAAGGCATAGAGCTTGAGCAGCGCCTCGACGCAGCGCTGTTCGCGTTGGCGCACGGCCTGGCGCAGTTCGCCGATGGCGTGCTGTTCCTGCGCGGCTTCGCTGGCCACGCTGCGCCGGCAGGCGGCGCAATCGATCAGCAGCTCGGCGATCAGGCGCGCGGCGCTCTGTTGGCGGGCGAGGCGTTGGGCCTGCTGGTCGGCGATCAGACGCTCCAGTTGCGGCCGGGCATTCTCCAGCAGCAGGGCCAGGCTTTCGTACAGCCGCCGCTCGCCGTCCTCCGGCGGGGCGACGCTGTCGAAGCGCACCAGCGCATGCAGGCCCAGCCGCGCCAACGCCTCGCGCCACTGCGGCTCGCGGTGGTCGGCGCTGCTGACGAAGTTCAGCACCGGCAGCAGCGGCTTGCCGCAGCCGGCCAACACCTCCAGCTCGTCCCGGTACTTGGCCAGCACCGGTTCGCGGGCGTCGATCACGTACAGCCCGGCGTCGGAGGCGAGCAGTTGCCGCAGCACCTTGGCCTCCTGCTCGAAACGCTGGCGCGCCTCGCTGCCGTCGAGGAACCGCGCCAGCCGCGCCGGGCCGTCGAGGCGTTCGCCGGGGCGTTCCAGCCGTTCGAGAAAATCCAGCAGGGCGATGGCGTCTTCCAGGCCCGGGGTGTCGTAGAGGTCGAGCAACGGCTCGCCGTCCACCGACAGCCGCGCGCCCTCGACATGCCGGGTGGTGCTGGGGCGGTGCGAGACTTCGCCGAAGCCGACGTCGCGGGTCAGGGTGCGCAGCAGCGAAGTCTTGCCGACGTTGGTGTGGCCGACCACGGCCAGTTTCAGCGGGGCTTTCCAGGCTTCAGTCATGACCGTTCTCCAGCCAGCTCAACGGGGCGCAGTCGGCGAACGGCAGCTCCAGCTGCTGCAGCGCCACGTGCCAGTCGCCGAGGCGTTCGGCGTCCAGCGCCTGGCCTTGAGGCGCCTGCAACAGCCAGACGCGGGTGGCGGCGGCGTTGCGCGCCAGCTCGGCGATCAGCGCCAAGCTGCCGCGGTCCGGCGAACGCCTTGGGTCGCAGGCAATCGCGAGGCGCGCCGGTGGGAAGCGGCTGAGCTGTTCGAGCAGTTTGTTGCGCGATTCGCGGCTGTCGAGGATGCCGGCGTTGCTGACGTTTTTCGGCAGCGTCGGTGGCCATGGGTGTTGATCGTCGAGTTCGATTGCCACGAGCAACGCGCCATCGCTGGCGTGTTCGCCGACAGTGCTTTCGACGCGGTGCAATTGCGCAGGCTCGGGGTCGGTGATGCCAAGGCGTTCGCTGGTCGGCATCAGGCGTTCGCGCAATTGGGGGTAGCCGGGCAGGTTCAGGTCCAGACGCAATGCGGCTTTGCCGCTGTTCCAGCGCCAGAAGCAGAACAGCGCCAACAGCAGACGCGGCAGCACGCCGTACACGACCAGCACACCGACCAGCCAGGTCGCCCAGGCCTGACGGGCGCTTTCGATGTTCAATGCGGTGTCGCCGCTGGCGCGGATCATGTCCACGGTGGGCACGTTGAAGCCCAGCAGCGCCGGCAAGGCGCCGAGTGCCTGGGTCATGTTGATGAACGTGTCGGCACTGAGAATCGTGGTTTCCCAGACGAAGCCGTAGCGCCGGGTCGCCATCAGCGTCAGCAGCAAAATCAGCGCGCTGAGCATCGCCAGCGACCACAGGCCATTGACCAGCGTACCCAGCGCCCAGCGATTGAGTTTCTTGCGTTGCAGCATCAACAAGAGGGCCGGCGCCAGCTGCGCGGCCTTGGCATCGCGGGCGAGCCTTTCACTGAGCCACAGCCACAAGCGGCCAAGGGTGGCGCTGTGTTCGCCGGCAAAGATCAGCCCCAGCGCCCAACTCAGCAGCAGAATCAGATTCAGCCCGAGCAGACTGCCCAGAGCCCAGAACACATTGACCGGCGTCTGCCCCAGTGCGGCGAAGGCCAGCCCTGCGCCGCTCAACACGGCGAGGATCGCCAGCAACACCAGCGCCAGACGCGCGCCTTGCAGCCAGTGCTTGAGCGCAGCGGTCAGGCCATCGCGCTCGGCCAGCCACAGGGCACGGCGTTGAATGCGCCCCGGCAGATCGCCGCCGGCCGCGCGGGCCAGGCGATTGGCTTCCTGGTCGTCCAAGGGGCCTGCGTGTTCTTCGCGCAGGCGCACGGTTTCGGTGAGCCAGAGGTTTTGCAGTGAAGTCGGTTCAGTCACGCGGCATCCCGTTGCTTGATTGAGCCGTGAGCATAACCGCTGCGGCGCTTATCGGGGTAAGCGGGGCTCTTGTATCCACTCCGGCATGACTAAATCACACACACTCAGCCTGATCGCAGCACACTCCGAAAACAGTGTGATAGGCATCGACAACAAGAAAGCAAGAGC
>NZ_JBIVHR010000105.1:0-18645 GCF_044749305.1 Pseudomonas sp. NPDC089534
GCCTTCATCCATGCCCATGGATGAAGGCGAAATCTTCAACATGTACCACGAGATCCCGTCGGTCGCGAAGAAAGCCGCCTGGGGCCTCAAGTACACCCGCGCCATCTCCGACCCGGAATTCAACACCGGCACCGTCGAAACCGACAAGGAACTGCTGCGCAACCTGATCGCCTACTACTGCGTCCTGGAAGGCATCTTCTTCTACTGCTGGTTCACCCAGATCCTCTACTTGGGCCGCCGCAACAAGATGACCGGCGTCGCCGAGCAGTTCCAGTACATCCTGCGCGACGAATCCATGCACCTGAACTTCGGCATCGACGTGATCAACCAGATCAAGATCGAAAACCCGCACCTGTGGGACGCCGAAATGAAGGAAGAAGCTTCGCAGATGATCCTGCAAGGCACCCAGCTGGAAATCGAATACGCCCGCGACACCATGCCTCGCGGTGTGCTGGGCATGAACGCGGCGATGATGGAGGACTACCTGAAGTTCATCGCCAACCGTCGCCTGTCGCAGATCGGCCTGAAGGAAGAATACCCGGGCACCACCAACCCGTTCCCGTGGATGAGCGAGATCATGGACTTGAAGAAAGAGAAGAACTTCTTCGAGACTCGCGTGATCGAGTACCAAACCGGTGGTGCGTTGAGCTGGGATTGATCCCCGGTTCGACACGGTTTGACGACTTCGCTCTGAATCGACAAGCCGAAAAAGCAAAAGCCCCGATTTGATCGGGGCTTTTTTATTGGGTGATGAATAGTGCTGTTCCTTTCCATGACGCCTTCACACCACCTACAGCCCTGACTTCACTGTAGGAATGCTCGCGAGACTCATCGCGACTACATGTAGGAATTTTCGTAGACATCCGTAATGGCCACTCAGTATCGTCCAAGGGATTCCAACCCTCGGCGAATGTATGAGCGACAAAGAGAAAGACAGCGACTGGACGGTGTTTGAGATCGAGGCGGCCGTTGACGCCTATCTGAAGATGCTGGAGCAAGAACTGGCCGGCCAACCATTCAACAAGGCCCATGAGAATCGCGCTCTGCGTGCCTCAGCCCTGCCCACCCGCACCAAAGGCTCCGTCGAGTTCCGAATGCAGAACATCTCCAGGGTTCTGATGACAATGGATCGGCAACCGATCAAGGGCTACAAACCGGCGAAGAACGTGGGGCCGAAAGTTGAGCATTGGATTCGGGACGCGCTTGCTGATCGGGGTGTTCAACCGGGCAACCCTACTGTTCCGACGGCGGATGAAGAAACGCTGGAGCGCCGAGCCGCTGCACTTCAAAAGCTTGAGCTCAAGGAACCACCGAAGGGCATCAAAAAGCCGAAGAAAGCTGAAAACTCCCGCACCGTCTTTGTTCGCGATCCCGGCGTCAGGGCTTGGGTTCGCAATGAAGCCAACGGTCATTGCGAAGGCTGCGGAGAACCCGCCCCCTTCCACAAATTCGATTTGCCGTTTCTGGAAGTTCATCACGTCAAACCACTTGCCGATAAGGGCTCCGATCAAATCACCAACGCTGTGGCGTTGTGCCCGAACTGCCATCGCCGTTGCCATCACTCCAACGACCGCGAGGCATTCACTGAGAAGCTCTACCAGCGGGTTAAGCGGTTAGTGCCCGAATAACCGTCCTCTGTGGCGAGGGAGCTTGCTCCCGCTCGGCTACGCAGCAGTCGCGCTCGCTTAAGAGCGAGGGCTGCTTCGCACCCCAGCGGGAGCAAGCTCCCTCGCCACAGCGCCTTGACCTGATTGCCGCAACACTCCCATGCTTGTCCGCAGACGCAAGCCCCAAGAGGCTAATCCGCATGTGCGCAGACCGGATCACGGCAGAGCAGCGCTCCAGGCTCATGGCGCAGATAAAAGGCAAAGACACCAAACCCGAACGGGTCGTCCGCTCTTTGTGCCATGCGATGGGGCTGCGGTTTCGTTTGCATCGGCGAGACCTGCCGGGAACACCTGACCTGGTCTTCCCCAAGCATCGGCTGTGCCTGTTCGTGCACGGTTGCTTTTGGCACCGGCATGGCTGCAAGTTCGCCTCCGTCCCCAAAACGCGCCCGGAGTATTGGTCGCAGAAGTTCGAGGCCAATACCCAACGGGACGAGCGTTGCATTAACAAGCTGAAGCTGTTGGACTGGCGTGTCGATGTGATCTGGGAGTGCGAACTCAAGGATCTTGATCGCGTCAAGGAACGCATTCAGTCGCTCACCGCCCCGCTCCACTGAAGGAACCAGTACCCGCCATGAAGTTCGACCTCGCCTATTGCGTCAGCCTCGACGACAAACTTTCGATCTATGACGTCCGCGACCTCAACTTCGACGAGACGGTGGACTTCGATTCGGCGAAGGAACATTTCCAGTGCCCCAACGATGCCTGTCGTGCGGCTGTCGAGGTGTCGAACGAACTGGGGACGTTCAATGCCAAGAACGTGAACTACGTGCGCACCCCGCACTTCAAGAATCTGCCGACGACCCGGCATGTGGCGGGGTGTCCGTATTCGAGCCTGAGGGCACCGGCCTCAGGAGGCGAGACGGAGGATGGTGATGACGGGCGGGAGGAGCATTTCCCGTCGGAGTTGCTGCTGACCCGCCGTGAGTACGTGCGAAAGCCAACGGCCCCGGATGTGGCGGCGGATGTGCGGCGGGAGGATCCGGTGCACGTGGCGCCGGTGAACGCCAAGGAGTCGGCGGGCCGTGACACGGCGCCGGACAAGACCACTGTTTTCGCCCACCCGGTGGAGTGCTTCGTGTCGAACTTCGCCGACAAGGAATTGCTCAAGCGCATGCCGCTGAAGATCGGCGAACACACCGCGCCGTATGGGTCGTTCTTCAAGAAGATTGAATACCTGCTGGACAACAAAGGGCTGATCTACTGGGGCAAGGTCAAGGAGATCAAGGACTACACCCAAAGTCTGCGCATCGACTTCGAGCAGAAGGTCTGGTTCAAGCAAGCGGACGAGGCGAAGAAGAAGCCGTATTCGGTGAACGTGTACCTGAGCAAGAAACTCATCGACAACTACCGCAAACGCAAGGCGTTCCTGGAAGAGATCAAGCACGCCATCGACAGCGACAAGGAACTGTTCTGCTTCTTCTATGGCGTGACGCCGGAGTTGAAGCAGGTTCCGAGCAAAAAGAACCCCGAACAGACGTTCGGGGTATTCAGCGCAAACATTGAAAACCTGGATCACTTCATTGTGCGGGAAGCGCCGGGGCTGGCGTGAGGCTCAGCCCTGGGGCAGTTGCAGTTTGACGGCGCCGGGGTGTTGCTTGACCACCGAGTACGGCAACACGGACCATTCGGGGTTGTCGCAATTGCGTTGGATGCGCGCGAAGTAAGCGCCCATGTAAATGCCCTTCGCCGTGAAGTGCCAGTTGGAATATCCCCAGACACCTTCGTCGGTGTAGTCGCACTCGCCGTCGTCTTCGGCAGGCTTCTTCATTTCTTCGGGATAGAGCGTGGCGAACTGTTTGACCAGCCATGGCGCCATGACCTTGCCCTGATCGTATTCGGTCGCTTGACTGTCGGGCTCGCCGATCCACAGCACATCCTTGAGCTTCAACAGCTCACCGGTGTGCACATCGAGGTTGATCGGCGAACTGCCGAAGTCCGGATGCGCACCGCCGCAGTCGTAGCCGGTGGAAATCTCCAGGCTGACCACTTCCGGCGACAGGAACGTGGGGGCAGCCCCTTGATCGAACTCGGCATATTCGCCGCCATCCATCATGCAGCGGTGATAGTCGCTGACTTCGCTCCAGAGCCGGCCGAGCAGATGTTCGTTGATGCGTTGCCGTTCTTCTTTTGCGTAGCCGGACTCGACCGTGAACAGTGAAATCTTCGACTCGGGCTCTGCCCACCATTGCAGGTCGTAGCCCATGAACGTCTCTTTTTTCACCGGCTTGAGCTTGAGCCCGTGCAACCGCAGGTACTCGTAAGGGTCGCTGTCCGGCAGCGCGGCGACATAGGGCAGTGCGCCTGGTGCCGGGGCAGGCAAGGCGGCCTTGGTGAGTTGCACCGGCAACCTTTTGCCCTGCGGGCTCTGCCACTCGCCCTGCCAGCCGTTGCCGGCCCGTGTCAGCGTGAGGGTCGGCAAGGGTTTGTCTGCGCTGTAACGGGAGTTGCCTTCGTTGAGCGTGAGCACGTCGTCCTGCAGCGTGCCGCCGAGCTCCAGGTCACGGTGGTACTTCTCGTAGAAATAGCGACCGCTCACCTGTTCCGCATCGGCGGTGTTCACTTCCAGAACGATCGGCATCTTGCCCAGCGTACCGGTGAAGACCTGACGGGTATCGCCGGCGTGAGCAGCCGTCATCAGCGCGAACAGCGCAGCGGCCGCCAAGGCCGGACGCAACAATCCCTTGAACATGAATCGATCCCTGAATGAGTAGGAGGTCGCGCCGGGCTTTGAACCGGCGCAGGTCGAATGCGGGGCGCATTATGGCGAGGTTGCGTGCGGGAATCGAGGCGCAGTCGCTTGCACCGTTCGTCCGGTCAGACGCCGCTGGTTCGCAAAAACGCGAAATTGCGTTTGATCCGGCCCGAAAACAACTGTACAAAAACACAGTACATTTTCAGCCAGCATTTCTGCGCCCGGAGCACATCACCATGGCCACTTCTGCGATGAACCTCATTCTCGAACGCATTGCCCTGTTCCAGTTCACCCCGACGCACTGCGCCCAGGCCCGGGCGATGCTGGGCTGGAGCGTGGAAGAGCTGGCGCGGGAAACGGCCGTGCCGGTGCAGGAGATTCAACGGTTCGAGGCGCAGCAGGAAGTGGAGGATGCCGCACGTCTGGCATTGGCGTACCGGCTCGAAGCACAGGGGCTGGTTTTTTTCCCTGGGTTTGCACCTGGGCGTGCTATGAACGGCGGTGTCTCGATGCCGGAAACGGGTCGCAGGGAGTATTCGGTGGCCGAATGAATCACCGCGACGCCTGAGAGGCCGGCAAACACGTCCGAACCGCTGAGGGGTTACTCTTTGAACGCCGGATGCTGCAGCTTCATCGATGCTTGTTCATAGCTGTAAGCCATGGCAAACAGTTTTGGCTCACTCCAGCGCGCACCGTATAGGAACACCGAGGTCGGCAAACCTGCATCCCCCATGCCCGACGGCAGGGTGATTGCCGGGTAACCGGCCGCTGCGGCAAAGAACTGGGAGTAACCGTCCGACTCCGCAAACAGGGCATCAAGGTTGTGCTCGCTCAATTGCTCATCAAGCACGCTGGTGAAGTCTTTGTTGATGCGTGCCATCAACACCTGCGCTTCTTCATGCGACATCGACAGGGCGTTGATCTCTTCGAGCGTTTTCTGCCCGTAGCCGTCGTGCCCCGGGTTGGCCTGATTGAACTCGATCAATTCCTGAAGCGTTTGAATCGGCAGGCCGGAGCGACCCGCGAGGTACGCTGGCAGCTCATGCTTCATGCCCCCCTTCAACGCGTCGACATAACCGCCAATGTCCGGCAAACGCATGGACAACGGCACAAGGGTGGCGCCTTGTCGGGTCAATACGGCACGGGCTTCCAGGTATTCGGGGCCTGGCGTGAGCACCACACCGCCCTCTCCCACAAACTCGGTCACATAACCGATGCGTTTGTCCTTCAGTGCATCTTCGGCCAGCAACAGGGTGTAATCGATACCGGTGGGGGCTTCGGCCGTTGCGGAGTCGGCGCTGTCTACACCTTGCAACGCGTTGAACATCAACGCAGTGTCTCGCACCGAGCGACCGAAGGCACCGGGGGTGTCTTGCAGACGGGTGATGGGAATGATGCCGGTGCGGCTCAACAACCCCAACGTCGGCTTGATCCCCACGACGCCATTGGCCGTTGCCGGACAGGAGATGGAGCCATTGGTTTCGGTGCCGATAGACAACGGCGCAAAACCAGCGGCCACGGCCGCGGCCGAACCGGAGCTGGAACCGCAGATTTCCCCGCTCAGCACATGGGGATTTTTCCCTTGTCCGCCCCGCCCGCTCCAACCGTGAGGCAGGCCCATTTCCCGGATGTATGCCCACTCGCTCATGTTGGTCTTGCCGAGAATGACAGCACCTGCATCGCGCAGCCGTTTGACCACAAATGCATCATCGGCGGCAGGCTGTCCGACCATCGCCAACGAACCCGCACTCGTTTGCATCCTGTCGGCGGTGTCGACGCTGTCCTTGAGCAGCACCGCGACGCCGTGCAACGGTCCGCGCAGATGCCCTTGCGCCCGCTCTTCGTCCAGCACTTCAGCGATTTCGATGGCTTGCGGATTGAGCTCGATGATCGCGTTTATGGCCGGACCTTGCTTGTCCAGTTCGGCAATCCGTGCCGTCAAATGCTGCACCAGCGCAACCGAGGTCAGCTCACCACTGGCCATCCTGTCGTTGAGCTCACTGACAGAAGCGTATTCAAGCGGAGAATCCGCAGCGTCTGCAAAAGGGAAACCTGCCAACACCGTCAGCGAAACCGCCATGACCTGCGCAAGGCCACCTACATTGCGCGCTAAAGGAAACTTCATAAATTTCGTCCTTGTTGAAGAGTCTCGAGTGAGTCATTTCACTCGAGACCAAGACTACCGTTTCGACGAGAAACGGCTGTCAGCAACAAGGAAAAGGGCGCGTAGGAATTGTCATTTCACTTTGTAGCCGCTACACGCGACACGGCCTTTTCTGACAACTCTTGATCCAATTCCAACCACCATGCCTGACCGCGATGGGGTTTCTTCAGATGGAAGGCCTCCCCCATCTGCGGGGTGGTGATGGCGACACTGCGCTCCCAGGCCAAGGCCAGGATTCGGTCGAAGGGTTCGTGCCAGGCGTGCATCGCCAAGTCGAACGTGCCGTTGTGGATCGGGAACAGCCAGCGGCCCTTGAGGTCGAGATGGGCCTGCAGGGTCTCTTCCGGTTGCATGTGCACGTGGGGCCATTCGACGTTGTAGGCGCCGGTTTCCATCAGGGTCAGGTCGAAGGGGCCGAACTGTTCGCCGATGCGCTTGAAGCCGTCGAAGTAGCCGCTGTCGCCGCTGAAGAAGATCCGCGTGTCGCCGTCGATGATCACCCACGAAGCCCAGAGGGTGCTGTTGCCGTCGAACAGGCCGCGACCGGAAAAGTGCTGCGACGGAGTGGCGATGAACCGGATGCCGGCGACGTCGGTGCCTTGCCACCAATCGAACTGGCGGACCTTGCCGGCGTCGATGCCCCATTTGATCAGGGTATCGCCCACGCCCAGCGGGGTCAGGAACACGTTGACCTTGTCCGCCAGCTTGAGCACAGCCTGGTGGTCGAGGTGGTCATAGTGGTTGTGGGACAGGATCACCGCTTCGATCGGCGGCAGTTCGTCGATGCTGATCGGCGGCTGATGGAAGCGCTTGGGGCCGGCCCATTGCACCGGTGAGGCGCGCTCGGCGAACACCGGGTCGGTGATCCAGAACTTGTCTTGCAGCTTGAGCAGCAGGGTCGAATGGCCCAGGCGGTAGACGCTGTGGTTCGGTGCCGCCAACAGATCGGCGCGGGTCAGGGCCTGCACCGGAATGGCGGCGGCCGGGCGGGTGTTGCGCGGCTTGTGGAAGATCATGTTCCACATGATGCGCAGCATCTTGCCAAAGCCTTCACGCTGCACCGGCGCGTGGTTGCGAAACAGCCCCTGGGCCTGACGGGAGGCTTCGGGCGCAGTGACGTTGCTCATCGAGGAAACGGATTCGGCCATGACGGAATGACTCCAGAGAAACCGTGCAATTCACGGTTTTCCAAGGGGGAACGGTATATGGCCAAGGCACGCACGCATCAGCCGGACATCTGGTTTTAGAGTGCACCGATTAACGCAACATTACACTGATCGGTGTACTTTCTAGGTTGCATCAAACCGGACGACAAGTAAACTGCCGAGTGTAATTTCATCCTCTGACCGCCGAATCGAACTTATGACAGCCCCCCAGCGCCTCACCGACCGCAAACGAGAAGCCATCATCCAGGCGGCGATCGCCGAATTCCGCGCCAACGGTTTCGACGTCACCAGCATGGACAAGATAGCGGCCACCGCCGGGGTGTCGAAGCGCACGGTCTACAACCATTTCCCCAGCAAGGAGGAGCTGTTCGCCGAAATTCTCAACCAACTCTGGGCGAGGATCTCCGCCGAGCAGGCCACGCCCTACAGCCCCGACCAACCCCTGCGCGACCAGTTGCGCAGCATGGTGATGGCCAAGGTGCAGCTGATGGCCGACGAGAACTTCCTGACCCTGGCGCGGGTGGTGATCGCCACCACCATCCATTCCCCGGAACGGGCACAGAACATGGTGGCGCGCCTGGGCGAACGGGAGGAAGGCCTGACCTTGTGGATACGAGCCGCCCAGGCCGACGGTCGGCTGAAGCCGGTGGATCCCGAATTCGCCTCCCAGCAGGTGCAAGGCCTGATCAAGGCGTTTGGCTTCTGGCCGCAGATGTCGATGGGTCGGGCGGCGCTGGACCTCGACATGCAGCACACCGTGGTGGAGTCGGCGCTGGACATGTTCCTGGCCTGCTATCAGCTCTAGACCGGGTTTGCGCTGCTTCTGCCCACGATTAAATGGCTCGGAAGGACACTGATTATTCCTGTTGGAATAAATGACAATGTCCGACAGTCTGCCGATGAACGGTAAGTCCGAGAAGAACACATCAAAGTGTTTCAGAATGAATCTGGCGCAGAACATCATGGAAAACCAACGCGGCAAAGGCTTGTCATTCGCCAGACGTATCTACCTGCCACGGGCCATCGGCCTGGGCGTCGGCTTCTTCAGCGTCGGTGCCGCCCTCTATCCCTTGGGCATGCCGGCCTGGCTGTGGGCCTTACTGGTGTTCAACGGTTTTGTCTGGCCCCATGTCGCCTTTCAATGCTCGACCCGCTCGGCCTTCCCCTACCGCGCCGAACGCCGCAACCTGCTGTACGACTCGGTGTGCGGCGGCTTCTGGACCGCGTGCTTCCAGTTCAATCCGCTGACCACCGTGACCATCCTCTCGATGATGACCATGAACAATGTCGCCGCCGGCGGCCTGCGCCTGTTCGTGCTCGGCGTCCTTGCCCAGCTCACCGGCGTGCTGCTGGGCTGGGCGCTGTTCGGCATCGCGTTCACGCTGACGGCCACGCCGGTCCAGGTCTGGGCGTGCCTGCCGATGCTCACCCTGTATCCGCTGGCGTTGGGCATGGTCTGCTACCGGCTGGCGATCAAGCTGGCCGAGCACAAGCGCACCCTCAGCGCCCTCAGCCGCACCGACAGCCTGACCGGCCTGCTCAATCACGGTGCCTGGAAAGACCTGCTGCACCTGCAGTTCAAGCAGTGCCGCGAGCACGACAGCCAGGCCGTCCTGGCGCTGATCGACATCGACCACTTCAAGGCGATCAACGACAGCTACGGCCACATCGTCGGCGACACCGTGCTGCGGCAATTGAGCCGCGAACTCAAACGCCTGCTCCCTGACAGCGAACTGGCGGGCCGCTACGGCGGCGACGAATTCTGCGCGATCCTGCCCAACCTGCCGCTGAACAAGGCCGAAGCCCTGATGGAGCAACTGCGCCAGGCCCTGGATCAGTACCGCCATCCCGATGTGCGCGCCTTGCGGGTCAGCCTGAGCATCGGCCTGGCCCGCTATCAAGGCCTCTATCCCGATGCGCTGGACTGGTTCGATGACGCCGACAAGGCGCTCTATGCCGCCAAGCACACGGGACGGAACACCATCTGCGTCGCCTTGAGCCGTTCCGGCGCCTGAAAACTTATACAAAATGTAAAGAAACCACTTCCTTGTACAAGTTTAGGAAGTTTTGTATAAGAGCAATCCGCCAGCCTGGATGCTGGCATTGTGCATTCAACGCCGAGCGCCGCTTGCGCGTCCGGCCTGCCGACGCGGGAACAGGGACCCACACTCAGGCCTTCCTTTCTCCAGAGCACCGCCCCTATGTTCTTCAGCCGCCAGAAGTCTGCCCTTGCCGATCTGCAGCACACCCTCGCCCAGCAATCCGGCCTGCTTGAAGCCATCGACCGCTCCATGGCGGTGATCGAATTCGATCTCGACGCGGTGGTGCTGCGCGCCAACGACAATTTCCTGAAGACCCTGGGCTACACCGCCGGGCAGGTGATCGGCCAGTCCCACCGCCGCTTCTGCCCGCCCGAGTTCGCCCGCAGCCGCCAGTACACGGAGTTGTGGTCGCGGCTCAAGGACGGCCAGTTCCAGTCCGGCACCTTCGAACGTGTCGACAGTCAGGGCCGGCCGATCTGGCTTGAAGCCAGTTACAACCCGATCAAGGATGCGTCGGGCCGCGTGGTGAAAGTGGTCAAGTACGCCATGGACGTCACCGCCAAGGTGCAGCAGGAAAGCGAAGCCAACGCCAGGCTGCAGGCGATCGACCGGGCGATGGCGGTGATCGAGTTCGATCTCGACGGCAGCGTGCTCACGGCCAACCAGAATTTCCTGACACGCATGGGCTACACCCTCGCCGAGCTCAAGGGCAAGCACCACCGGCTGTTCTGCCGCGCGGAACTGGCCGGCAGCAGTGCCTATCAGGACTTCTGGCGGCGGTTGAATCAGGGCGAGTTTTTCCATGGGCAGTTCGAACGGGTCGACAAGGCCGGGCGCACCGTGTGGCTGGAAGCCAACTACAACCCGGTGTACGACGCCACCGGCCGGCTGTGCAAAGTGGTGAAATTCGCCTCGGACGTCACCGCCCGGGTCGAACAGCACGAACAGGATGCGCGCAGCGCCAGCGCCGCCTACCACATCTCGGTGGCCACCCGGCAAGCCGCCGAGCAGGGCACGCAAGTGATCCAGCGGGCGGCCAGCGAAATGCGCGAGATCGCCGACGACATCGTCCAGTCCTCCACCCTGATCGGCCAGCTGGGCGAACGCTCCGAACAGATCACCGCCATCGTCAACACCATCCGCGCGATTGCCGAACAGACCAACTTGCTGGCCCTCAACGCGGCCATCGAAGCGGCCCGCGCCGGCGAACAGGGTCGCGGCTTCGCGGTGGTGGCCGACGAAGTGCGCCAACTGGCGGCGCGAACCAGCGGTTCGACGGCGGAGATCTCCGGCATGATCGACCTGATCCAGAACGAGACCCGCCAGGCGATCAAAAGCATGGACGGCACGCGCCACCGCGCAGCGCAAGGCGTCGAACTGGCGGACCGGGCCGGCACGGTGATCCTCAAGATCCGCGACGGCGCCAGTGAAGCGGTGGAAGCGGTAAGCATGTTTGCCAATGAACGGGCGGCGGACTGAGGCCGGAATCACATCGGCGCACGACCGGCAAACCCGGCCGTCGCCATCGCCGGCAGGCTGGCTCCCACAGGTCTTATGCCTGAGCCACACATCCAATGCGGGAACGGGCCATCCGCCCCGGCGCAAGGCTATAGTGACCGCAAATCCCAATGCCCTGCCGAGCAGACCATGACGCCGTCCAAACCCGATTCAGCCCCCGTCGACCACCTGCGCTTCCACCGTTCCCACGCCCACCTCGCCCCCACCTTCGGCACCGACAAGTTCGCCCTGCGCGCCGAGGCCTTTGCGCGGTTCTTCGGCACGCCCACATTCCTGGGCGCGCAGACGCTGGTCGTGGTGCTGTGGGTCGCGCTCAACATGTCCGGCGTCACCCATTTCGACGTGTACCCGTTCATCCTCCTCAACCTCGCGTTCAGCCTGCAGTCGGCCTACGCCGCGCCGCTGATCCTGCTGGCCCAGACCCGCCAGGCCGCCCGGGACAAGGCCCAGTCGGAGGCCGACGCGCAGCACCGCGAAGCGCTGGCCGTGGCCAACAGCGAACGCCAGGCCCAGGCCGCGAAGAACACCGCGCAGTTGCTCGAGCTGCTGGAGCAGAACACCCGGCTCACGGAAATGACCAAGAGCCTGACCGAACGCATCGAAAGCCTGACCACCGAGCTGCACCAGCACATGCGCGAGAATTCGCGCAGCTGAGCCGCCTCACGGCAGGCGCAACGCCCGGCCGAGCTCGTCGAACAGCGTGACCACCGAACGCAAGGCCCGGCAGTCCGGCCGGGTCAGCAGCCAGAGGGCCGTGTCGTGGCCGTGCAGCGGTTCGCTCAGGGCGCGCAGGCCGTCGCCGATGAGGAAGTCCGGCAACGCCGCCACCCCCAATCCGCCCCGCACCAGTTCAGTGACCGACAGCATGCTGTTGCAGCGGTAGCCGGGCGTCACGCCGGGCCATTGCTGACGGCGCCAGACGACGGTCGGGTGATCGGGCAGAAAGTCGTCCGGCGCGATCCAGGTCAGCGCGGCCAGATCCGTGGCATCGACGCTTTGCAGATAGCGTTCGCTGGCACACACCCGATAGGAAATCTTCGCCAGTCGCCGGCCGACCAGATGCTCCGGCGGCGTGCGGGTCAGGCGCAGGGCGATGTCGGCATCGCGGCGGCTGAGGTTGGCGAAATCGTTGGAGGTGCTCAGTTCCAGGGTCAGCGCCGGGTAGTTCGGCATGAACTGCGCCAGCGCCGGCAGCAGCAGGCCTTGCAGCACCGAGTCGGTGCAGGTCAGGCGCACGGTGCCGCTGACCACTTCCCCGCCCTGCTCCACGCCGATCCGCGCCGCCTCCAGCGCCTGTTCGGCGCGCTCGGCCTGTTCGGCCAACGTCCGCGCCAGTGTGGTGGGCAGGTAACCGGCGCGGCTCTTTTCGAACAGCTGCTGGCCGAGCGCGGATTCGAGACGGCGCACCGCGCGGAACACGGTCGACACATCCACTTTCAGCAACTGCGAGGCCCGGGCCAGGGAGCCGCCGCGCACCAAGGCGAGGATCAGGGACAGATCCGGGTAGTCGAGACGATAGTGCGTGGGTGCATTGATCACTTGGGCAAACGCCAATGTTGAGTGCGTGGACGCCAATCTATAGTGGGTCTCGCACCCAGACAATCCCGCGATTCTGCAGCAAGGGTGCTTGTTCACATCGGTCGCGAAGCCAAGCGACGACTGCTGCGCAGCCGAGCGGGAGCAAGCTCCCTCGCCACAACGCACCTTTCAATGGAAAAAGAAGCCATGGACACGCCCGCACCGCCCCTGCGCATCGCCCTGATCGGCGACCGCGACCCGAACGTCACCGCCCACCAGGCGATCCCCGTCGCCCTCGGCATGGCTGCCGAACACACCGGCCTGACTGTGCAGTTCGAATGGCTGGCCACCGACCGGATCACTGCCGATTCGCCCTTGGAGGCCTTTGACGGTGTCTGGTGCGTCCCGGCCAGCCCCTACAAAAGCGAAGACGGCGCGTTGCGGGCGATTCGTTTTGCCCGCGAGCGCCAGCGCCCTTTCCTCGGCACCTGCGGCGGCTTTCAGCATGCGGTGCTGGAGTTTTCCCGCCATGTGCTGGGCTGGACCGATGCCGAACACGGCGAAGTGTCCCCGGATTCGAACCGCGCCGTGCTTTCGCCGCTGACCTGCTCGTTGGTGGAGACGGTGGACAGCATTCACCTGGAGCCCGGTTCGTTGATCGCCAAGGCGTATGAAACGTCGCAGATCCTTGAGGGCTATCGCTGCCGCTACGGTGTGAATCCGCAGTTCCAACAAGACTTGATGAGCGGCCGTCTGCGCGCGGTGGGCCACGACTCGGCCGGCGATCTGCGCGCCATCGAGCTCACGGGCCACCCGTTCTTCGTCGCCACGCTGTTCCAGCCCGAACGGGCGGCGCTCAAGGGCCAGTTGCCGCCGTTGGTGCGTGCATTCGTCCAGGCCTGCGCGGAGGGACGGCCATGATCGCCCAGACGCCAAAGGCGCCCTACTACGCGGTGATTTTCACCTCGTCCCGCACCGAAGGTGACCAGGGGTATGCCGAGGCGGCCTCTCGAATGGTGGAGCTTGCCCAGCGCCAGCCGGGCTTCCTGGGGGCCGAGTCGGTCCGGGGCGACGATGGCGTGGGGATCACCGTGTCGTACTGGACAAGCGAAGCGGCGATCCTGGCGTGGAAGAACCATCCGGAACACCAGGCCATCCGCGAGCGCGGGCGTTCGACGTGGTACTCCTCGTTCCATACGCGGGTGTGCAAGGTGGAGCGGGACTACCGGTTCGGCTGATAGCTGCAGTGCCATTGAGGGCCCCATCGCCAGCAGGCTGGCTCCCACACAGGATCCGTGGCGATCACCCGCCCCCCCTGTGGGAGCCAGCCTGCTGGCGATGGCGATAGACGGCTCACCCCGGACTCAACCCTTGACCAGACTGCGCACCGCCACGATCTCCGGCACCTCTCGCTTGCGCATGTACACCCGCAGCGGTTCGGTGATGTTGATCCGGTCATCGATGTGTTGGTCGAGCAGCAGCTGGATCAGTTCGCGCTTGAGGGTCATGGCCTGGTCCGGTGCCTGGGCCCAGACGAACTCGCTGGCGGGCACGATGCCGTCGTCGGCCACGTCCATGCCGAAGGAGTCTTCGCTGAAGCGCACGATGTAGCGGCCGGTCTTGCGGTTGAGGCCGACGAAGCCTTTGAGCTGGTCGGCGGCCTGGCAGATGAGTTGGGATGTGATGCGCATGGTAAACCTCACAAGAGTGATCGAAGGTTTACACGCAGGGCATTGAGGCACACCCTCTGCCGGGGTGGTTGCCGTGGCCAAGCGTACTGCAAACAAACGCACAAAAGTGCGGAAATTTTCGCTTTCAGTACGTTTATGTCGGTCTTGCGATAGCACGTTTTCGTTTGAGTTGCTAAAAGGGACATCTTCGAAAATACCTGCGAAAGGACCTCGACATGCCCGCCACTTTCACCAAAAGCGCCCTGATGCTGAGCCTGATGCTCGGCCTCGGCCAGGCCCAAGCCGCCCAGCCGGCCCCTGCCGAACTGGCCGCCTCCCTGGGGATTCCGCGCCCGGCGGTGATCGCCCACCGCGGCGCCTCCTTCGATGCGCCGGAATCCACCGCCGCGTCCTACAAACTGGCCCGCGACCTGGGCGCCGATTACCTGGAGATGGACCTTCAGCGCAGCAAGGACGGCGTGCTGTTCGCCCTGCACGACAACAACCTGCAGCGCACCACCGACGTCGCCGCCAAGTTCCCTGAGCGCAAGGACAGCCCGGCCAACGCCTTCACCATGGCCGAGCTGAAAACCCTGGACGCCGGCAGCTGGTACAACAAGGCCTACCCGGACCGCGCGCGCGCCGCCTATGCGGGCCTGAAGATCCTGACCCTCGACGAAATCATCGACATCGCCCAGGCCAATCCGAAGCACAAGCCGGGCCTGTACATCGAGACCAAGGAGCCGCAGCTGTTCCCCGGCATCGAACACGACCTGAAGGAAAAGCTGCAGGACCGCGGCTGGCTCAGCCCGGCCGGTTCGAAACTGGCCAAGGGCGAGCTGGGCGTCGGCCAGGGCAAAGGCAAGGTGATCCTGCAGACCTTCGAGAAGAACAGCCTGGAGCTGCTGGAAAAGGAAATGCCGCAGGTGCCGAAGATCCTGCTGCTGTGGGTCGGTGAAGGCAGCATCGAGCCGAAGTCCAAGGTGGCCTTCGCCGACTCCGGCGAGAAGGACAAGAACGCCTACTACGGCAAGCAGGAGCCGAAATCCGAAGCCGAGTTCAAGCAGTGGATCGACTACGCCAAGGCCCAGGGCGCCATCGGCACCGGCCCGTCGGCGAAGCTGACCCACGGCGGCGACCAGAGCTACTCGGACCTGGTGCAGCCGTGGATGAACCAGTACACCCACGACCAGGGCCTGCTGGTGCATGTCTACACCGTCGACGAGCCGGTGGACTTCGAGAAGGTCATGGCCGCCGGCGTAGACGGCATCTTCACCAACCGCGCCAGCGAACTGCTCAAGTTCTACAAGCGCCCGGCCGCCGCCAGTGTGGATCAGGTGCTCAAGAACAACGGTTTCTGAGTGAAGCCGGACACCCCGTGGACAGGCCACCTGTGGCTCGGGCACGACTATGGCCTGCTCCACGGGATGTCGGGGCGCACCGCGCCTCACTCCCACTACGCCCACCAACTGATTCTGGCGCCCGGCCGTCCGGTGACGGTGCTGCTGGATGATGCCCCCGTCACGGCTTCCCGCCTGCTGATCCCTTCACAGGTTCGCCACGCCATCCTCGAGGCGCCGGATCCGCTGTTCACGGTGTACGCCGAGCCCTTGACGCTGGAGGCTCAGGCCCTGCGCGATGCGCTGTTCGATGCGGCCCCTTCACTGCCGGCGCTCGAACAGGCCCTGCGCGACTGCCCACGCCGCCGGCTCGCCGATCCCCGGATCGAACGCGCGCTCGACGCCATCGATGCCTCGCTGACGGACAAGGTCGCCGCCCGCACCGTGGCCGACAGCGCCCATGTGTCCCTGAGCCAGTTGCAGCGGCTGTTCGTCAGCCAGGTCGGCCTGCCGGTGCGCCGCCTGGTGCTGTGGCGGCGCCTGCGGCTGGCGATGGCGCAGGTGCTGGCCGGCCGTCCGGTGACGGACGCGGCCCATGCCGCCGGGTTCGCCGATTCGGCGCACTTTTCCCGCAGCCTGAAGAAGCTCTTCGGCGTCACCGCCCGCCAGGCCTTGCAGCACATGGAACTGCGGCTGCTGGATTGACTCAGCGGCGCAGCGCCTCGGGCACCGCCGGCTCCTTGGCCAGGTGCGTTTTCGCAAACGGGTCGAGCAACTGCGCCACATAGTCCCGGGGGAAATCCGGCCGGCTGCCGATGCCCAGATCGCCCGCACCGATGCGGTAATCCTGTGTGTGGAAAGCGGTGCCCAGCAGCCTGTCCCACACCGTGAAGAACAACCCGAAATTGACGTCCCCCGCCCGTCCGTACTTCATGTGGTGGAAGCGGTGCAACGGTGCCCAGGCAAAGACATGGCGCAATGGCCCCAAGCGCATGTCGACGTTGGAATGCTGCAGCAACAGCTGGATCGCGATGGCGAACGCCAGCAGCAGCGCGACCTCGGCGGGTATCCCCAGCACCAGCAGCGGCAACAGGCCCGCCGTGGCCTCCAGCGCCTGATGCAACGGATGCTTCATCAAGCCGTTGAAGCCGTACAAGCGCTCGACGCTGTGGTGCACCGCATGCAGCCGCCACAGCCAGCGCACCCGGTGGCTGGCGTAATGCATCAGGCTCATGCCGGCATCGGCCACCAGCACCGCCAGGCCCAGTTGCAGCCACAACGGCCACGTCCGTGGCCACAGCCCGTCGACCGACAGCAGCGCCGCCAGCCCCGGCAGCGCCAGCAGGCCGAGGGCGTTCAACGCCTCGTTGACCAAGGCGTGCAGCCAATCACGGCGACGGTCGCCGACGGGCCGGTTCCAGTCGGAT
Source organism: Pseudomonas sp. NPDC089534 (assembly GCF_044749305.1). Classification (NCBI taxonomy): domain Bacteria; kingdom Pseudomonadati; phylum Pseudomonadota; class Gammaproteobacteria; order Pseudomonadales; family Pseudomonadaceae; genus Pseudomonas; species Pseudomonas sp. NPDC089534. The sequence continues at coordinate 17,208 of NZ_JBIVHR010000105.1, forward strand.
TCGTAGGGCAAGGCCCGTTCCGCCGCGAACGACACCAGCAGCGCCAGCACAAACAACAGCATCAGCCACCCGGCCGATCCGCCCGCCAGCCACACGCCGGCGCCGATGAATCCTGCGAAGAACAGCGGCGCGTAACACCACGCAAGGATGAGTCTCATGTCCACCTCCATTGGTTGAAGGCCGAGCATGAAAGGGATGGGCGCCAGGCAATTGAACAAACGACGCAAACCGCCGCGGCGCTTTTTAAGGGTGAATTAAGTTGCGGCGGCTAACCTGAAGCCACTTGAATGAATCACCCAAAGGAATAAACCATGAAGACTTTGACTGCCCTGTTCACCGCCGCCGCCCTGACCCTCACCGCTGGCCTGGCCCAGGCCGACGTGCGCGTCGACCAGATCCCGCAACTGGTCAAGGAAGGCAAGATCAAGCCGCTGGAAGAAATGAACCAGACCGCGCTGAAGCTGCATCCGGGCGCGACCATCACCGACACCGACCTGGACAACCACTTCAACGGCTACGAATACGAAGTCGAACTGCGCACCGCCGACGGCAAGGAGTTCGACGTGGACTTCGACGCCACCACCGGCAAGGTGCTGAGCAACAAGCAGGACACCTGACCGGCAGATGGCCCTCCTGCGGGGCCACTGACTTGATCCTGGCCGGCGGTGGCTGAACGGACGCCATCGCCAGCAGGCTGGCTCCCACAATGGATCTCTGCACACCGCAAAACCCTGTAGGAGCTTGCCTGCAAGCGATGAGGCCAGCCCAGTCGACATCCCTGTTGCCTGACCCACCGCCATCGCTGGCAAGCCAGCTCCCACAGTGTCTGGGTTCAACCCTGCATCTGAGAACGACCCGGAACCTGTGGGAGCTTGCCTGCAAGCGATGAGGCCGGCACTGCCGACATCCCTGTTGCCTGACCCACCGCCATCGCTGGCAAGCCAGCTCCCACAGTGTCTGGGTTCAACCCTGTATCTGTGAACGACCCGGAACCTGTGGGAGCTTGCCTGCAAGCGATGAGGCCAGCCCAGTCGACATCCCTGTTGCCTGACCCACCGCCATCGCTGGCAAGCCAGCTCCCACAGTGTTTGGGTTCGACCCTGCATCTGTGAACGACCCGGAACCTGTGGGAGCTTGCCTGCAAGCGATGAGGCCGGCACTGCCGACATCCCTGTTGCCTGATCCACCGCCATCGCTGGCAAGCCAGCTCCCACAGTGTTTGGGTTCGACCCTGTATCTGTGAACGACCCGGAACCTGTGGGAGCTTGCCTGCAAGCGATGAGGCCAGCCCAGTCGACATTCCTGTTGCCTGACCCACCGCCATCGCTGGCAAGCCAGCTCCCACAGTGTCTGGGTTCAACCCTGCATCTGAGAACGACCCGGAACCTGTGGGAGATTCTATGTTGCAAGGGAACCCTGCAGCCTCAAGTTCGGTTGG